>JBBTGK010000095.1:0-9299 GCA_038060635.1 Cyanobacteriota bacterium
TCTGTAAGTATTATTGCCTTTGAAGTGGGTTATGAAAGTTCTACCCAATTTAGCCGGGAATATTCCAGAAAATTCGGTTTACCACCAAGTAAAAGCTAAAACTGTCGGGGGAGAAATCTGTTTAAAATTATCTTATTTCCTTAAAATCTTTTCCATTGTTTTTCCTTTTGCTAATTCATCAATTAACTTATCTAAATAACGAATTTTTTGCATTAATTTGTCTTCAATTTTTTCAATACGGTAACCACAAATTACACCTTTAATTTTTGAAATATTTGGATTAATTTGAGGTGCTTGATCAAAAAATGTTTCAAAATCAGTCTTTTTATCAATTTGTTCTTGTAATGATTGCTCATTATATCCTGTTAACCAAAAAATAATAGCATCTACATTTTCTTTGGTCTGTCCATTTCTCTCTGCTTTTTTAATATAAAGTGGATAGACACTTGCAAAAGACATTTTAAATATTTTTGTATTATTCATTTTAATTATCAATTCCCTACATATAAAAAAAATAAGCTATCTAAAAAATATACTTTTTAGACAGCCTAGAAAACATAACTTTCAAACACTTTTTTTTATAATTTTTAAAAAGTGTCCAAATTTATTTATGTAATTAATCTTTTTTAGAATGATAGTAAGCGTAAGCTCCAGCACCACTAGCAACAGCCACAACGCCTAATGTAGCGAATGGATGTTCAACCGCAGTTCTTACTACTGGTTCTAATACTTTTGCGGATGCAGAAAGCATTTTTTCTCCAGCTGTACTTAAGAATGGTACATTAAATGCTTTTCCAGCTATTGCTAGAGATACACCACCTGTTACAACTGCTGCTCCACCTTGACCTAAAGCATTAACAGCATTGCCTTCTTTTGCTTCTCTAACAGCACCTTTTGCTAATTTATAGGTAGCTAAACCTAAACCTGCTGCTGCTACTGGTTTCCATCCTTTATCAAAAGATGACGCAAGCGCTTTAACGCCCACTTTTTCACCAGCAATACTAAGCACTCCTAATGTTGCCAAACCTGTTCCTGTTGCAGTTGCAGAGTTTACAAGAGTAACTCCATTTTTCTTCATACTATCGGCTGTATATTTGCCCAGAGCAACAGCTCCAGCACCTAATGCAACAGCACCAATAACATCAGCATTTTGTTTAAATACTCCTGCTAATGCTTGATTTTTTGTAGCAACTCCTACTAAAGAAGCTCCACCTGTAACAGCTGTTGTTGCACCTGTAACTTCAGCAATACCTATAAGATCGTTTCCAATACCTTTATTTTTTGTTAATCTTTTTACTCCATCATAACCTGCTACTACTCCAGCACCTGCAATAGCAACACCTGCAACACCAACACCAACTCCATTATTTCCAAAAACAGCTTTTATTGGTCCTGTTAAGGCTCTATCCATATACTTTACGCCAAATTCTCTTCCAACTAATTCAGCACCACCAGCAATAGCAACTGTTCCTGCGGCTATTTTGGTACCACCTTTAAGTTTTTTCCCTTCTTTTAAATCATCAATTCCAGATTTTATAGCAACTCCACCACCAACAACTGCAACACCTGCACCGATTGATTGGGCATGTTTACCAACAAATTCTGAAGTAGCTCTTAATGGTCTAAAATCAACACCAACCTGTTTTGCACCAAGTTCTAATGCTGCTAAACCAGTTCCTGCTGAAGCAACAGCTTCAACACTGCCTTTTACAGTTTTTCCATTTTTAAAGCTTTTTACTGCATCTTCAGCTAAAACATAAGATGCTCCACCATTTACAACGGCTCCAGCACCACTACTTGTAAGTGCTTTTAATGCTAAATCTACAGCTGGAACTTTTCCTGCTATTTTAACAACTGCTGCTCCAGCAGCTAATGTTCCAACTGCTGCGGCTCCGCCAGCAAGAACATAGTGATCTCCAACTAAAGTTCCTTTTGCAGTCTTTTCTTTGGCTACATCAAGACCTTTTTCTAATAAAGTTTTCTTTGATACGCCTTCTGTTTTTTCGGGTGCGTATGATTGCGATGGAACGCCACCACCTAAAGTTACTCCTGACATAAAACCTCCATAAAATATTTTTATTAAAACTATTTAAACAAAAAAAAACAAAAAATGTTCTTATTTATTAAAATTAATACCCTATTACTATTATAGTTTATTAAATAAAAAACATACGTTTTTAAGTAAAGCTTAGTTTATTATAATGTTAAATTTTGGATAAAATTTGTTTATAATATTTTCTAAAATTTTAATCTTCTTTTTCTGTTTTTAAAATTAAAAATTAATATTTTCCTTAGTTTGATATTTCAAAAAATTAGATAGAATATACTCAATGAAAAGTTAAAAGTAAATACATCTATAAATATAAACTTAGAACTAACTACTTTTTACAAACTTATTTTTTTAGTACATAAAACATATTATTATGCTTAAACAAAATGAAATTTAGATGATAAAAGTAGAAAATATAACAAAAAGTTTTATACAAAATAGCCATAAAATAGAAATACTAAAATCTATTTCTTTTTCGGTAAATGAAGGTGAAATTGTATCAATAATAGGGCCTTCTGGAAGTGGTAAATCAACTTTATTATCAATTATTTCAGGTATGGATAAACCAGATGAAGGTAGTGTTATTATTGATGAACAAGAAATAACAAAAATGGATGAAGAAAAGCTTTGTAAAATAAGAAATCAAAAAATAGGTGTTATTTTTCAAGCATTTGAGCTTATTCAATCTTTTAGTGCGTTAGAAAATGTTATGTTACCTCTTGATATTGCTATGAAAAAAAGCAAAGAAAAATCAACCGAGTTATTAGGAACTTTGGGATTGGGAGAAAGATTAGATCATTTACCTAAAATGCTTTCAGGTGGAGAACAACAAAGAGTTGCAATCGCAAGAGCATTAATAAATGACCCTAAAATTATTTTTGCCGATGAACCAACAGGAAACCTTGATGTAGAAACAGGTTCAAAAGTAATTGAAATACTTTTTGATCTTATAAAAAAATTTCAAAAAACACTAATAATAATCACTCATGATAATTCTTTAGCTAAAAAATCAGATAGAATATTTAGATTAAAAAATGGTCAATTAAAAGAAATAAACAATGAAGAACTATATATTTAATACTTATTTTAGAATCCTTAAAAGAGATAAAGCTAAAATTATCGTAACTTTTCTTAGTCTTTTGATAGGAGCTTTTGTTCTTTCAGTCGTTTTGGGCTTAATTGGAAGTGTAAGAACTTATATTTTTTCTCAAAGTAAAGAACTAATAGGCGGTGATATTGTACTTCAACAATCTTTTCCTATAGAATATGAAAAATCTAAAAATATAAAAGAAATAATAAAAAATGGGGCTGTTGTTTCTAAAAAAATGGAAACTATGGTAAATATAGAAAAACAAGCTAGTTTTTTTAATTTTAATCTTATTCCTGTTGGTTTAGTTTCTTTGAAAATTGTCTCTGAAAATTATCCTTTATATGGTCAAATAGAAACTAAAAGTGGTAATAAATTATTACCTAAAGAAAATGAAATATATGCAGAGAAAAGTTTTTTTGAAAAAATAAATGTAAAATTAGGTGAAACTGTAAAAATAGGCAGTGGAAATTTCATAGTTTCGGAACTTTTGGAAAAAGAGCCTGATAGTTTTGGTGCAGGACTTAATTTTATGCCAAAAGTTATAATGACTTTTGATGGTTGGAAAAAAACAGGTATTGATAAAAATTTTAGTAGAATTTCAAATACTATTTCTATAAAAATTACTAACGAAAAAGATTTGCCTAAAATAGATGAAATTGAAAAAGAATTTATAAAAAGTGGTGCGAATGTAACTACTTCAAAAAAAGGTCCTACTCAATTAATAAGAATAACAGAAGCTTGGAAAAAAGCTTTTCTTACAATAACAGTGCTGACTTTGTTTCTTATCATGATAAATGTAAGAACAAATTTAAGTTATTTAGCAGGTTATTTTACAAAAACAATTGCCGTTTTTAAAGTTTTAGGTATGAAAAACAGTGATATTTCTATAATTTTTACTTCTATTATATTAACCATATCAATATTAGCTTCTTTTTTAGGAAATATGGTAGGAAATCTGTTTAATATTTTTATTATTACTTATATTGAAAAAACAAGTGGTGTCATACTACCTAAACCTTTTATTATAGAAAATATTTTATTAATATCTAGTTTTATTTTATTTTTAGCTCTTTTTTCATATTTACCTGTATTTTTTAAGCTTATACAAATAAAACCAAAAACTATTTTATCTCAGCCCTTAAAAGATGAAACTAAATTAAATAGTATTTTTTCTGAAATAATAATTTCACTTTTAACAGGAATAGGTTTATTTTTAGGTATTTATTATCTTACTCAAGAATTTATTTTATCATTGATAAGTGTTTTTTCTTTAACTATAGTATTTTCATTATTAATTTTAGGAATAAAATTTATCCTTTTATTTATTTATAAAAAAAGATTTAGCTTCAATTTTACAATCAGAAGTATTATTAATTTTGTAAAAAGTCAAGGTTTTATAGGTGAAACGGCATTAGCTACTTTAACTTTATCTTTTATGGGAATTTTTACTATAGCGTTAATACAAAATAATTTAGAACAAAATTTAAAAGGCCCTTTAACAGGAAAAACACCAAACGTTTATGTTTTAGATGTTAGAGAAGATCAAGTAACAAAAATATCTAAATATTTTACAGATTTAACTTTATATCCAAATGTAAGAGCTAGATTAGTTAATGTAGATAAAAATAAAATTCAAGAAGATCAAAAAATGGATCCAGAATTTAAAAGAGAATTTAATCTTACCTACAGAACGAAATTAATTGATGGCGAAAAATTAACTGATGGTGTTTGGCATGAAAATAAAGAGAAAGGTGTTGTTTCAGTAGAAAATAAATTTGCAAAAAGACTAGGTTTAAAATTGGGTTCGGAATTAGAATTTTTGGTTGCAGGAATACCAATAAAAGCAAAAGTAACCAGTTTTAGAAAAGTCGATTCATCTCAAGGATTACCTTTTTTCTTTTTTGTTTTTTCACCAGATCTTATAGAATCTGCTCCAAAATCATTTTTTGGTTTTTCTTATACAAAAAAAGAAAGTATTCCTAGCTTACAATCAAAAATAGTTAAAGATTTTCCTAATGTTTTTATAATATCAAGAGCTGATGTTTTTAATACAATTCAAACTATAACTAATGTTGTTCTTAATGGCGTTCTTATGGTCTCTTTGCCCTCTTTAATTTTGGGAATAATTTTGCTTTTTTCTATGATTGTAAATTCTGCCAGAGAACGTTTTAGAGAGTTATTATTATTTAAAATTTTTGGTTCAGAAAAAAAATTCATTTTAAAGGTATATCTTTCAGAAACTTTATTTTTTATTATTATCTCTTCAATATTAGGTGGAATTTTTTCTTTTATAATAACTTATGCTGTAAATGAGTTTTTATTTAAATTTGAAAAATTATATTTACGTTATGATATTTTTTTATTAACAGTTTTTATTTTATTTTTTAATACTCTTTTGGCACTTTATCTTACTAAAAAACAGTTTGCAAAATCACCTTCGGATATTTTAAGAGAGTAGTTTAATATTGTATATGTTATAATATGAACTAAATACAGCAAAAAAACATAAGTTTTTTGATTTAAAAGTTGGATAATATTAATATGAATATTGAAATTAATGAAAATATAAACTCTTATTATTCTTTTAATGAAATTAGAGATTTTTTTCAAAAATTTTCAAAGTTATCAGGTTTTTCAATTAAAAAAATTGGAACTTCTGAAAATGGAAAACCTATTGAATTAATATCATATAAAAAAACTGCCAACAATACAAATAGTATTTTAATCTTTGGTGCTGAGGATGCTTCAGAAGCAATTTTTTCTCAAACTATTTTTTGGCTTCTTTCAGAACTTTCAAAAAATGATTCACAAATTCATGAGCTTAATTTAGATTGGCATTTTATTTCTTGTATTAATCCTGATGGATATATAAAAAATGAAGGTTGGTTAAAACATGCAGGTGATTTGAAAGCTTTTCTGGAAAATTCATGGGAAGATATACATTCAAGAATGCTTTTTTGGAAAACAGAAGAAAGAATTGAGCATGAAGCTTTAAAAAAAGCAATTTTGATTTCTAAACCAAACCTAATTTATAATTTACATGATGAAAGTCATTTTCCAGCTGATGGATATAAATTTATTTTTTCTTCTCCCATTAATTTAGAATTACTTAATCCACATCTTAATAGAATTAAAGAATTTATGGATATTTCTTCTGAAGAGTTAGTTATAACAGACTCTTATGGTAATGATCCAAGATTCAGTGTTTCATCAGCTTTTGAAGTAAATAAAGATACCTTTGCTTTTTCAAATGAATCTTGTGGTTACAAGTTAACTGATTCTAACAGTCCCCCAATTTTTATTAATACATCTGATATATTATATAAAATGCTTAAAGATTACCAAAAACTACAAGTTGATAATTTTAATGATGAGCTTGAAAGTTCTCTTTTTCACACTAATCTACTTATAAAATCTATTGAATCTAATGAAGAGTTTAATACAAAAATGCTTTCTATTACTGGATATGGTCTTGAATATTTATTAAAATTGGGTTTTAATGACGCAAATAAAATAAAAGACGTATTTTTAAATCATATTGAATCAAATTTTAAAAATAAATACTCTCCAATTCCTGTTTGGAAGCAAGTATTCACACAACTTGATTTTTTATTTACGATTCTAAAAATAAGAAATATCTAAAAAGCCTAGTATGTTTTTTAAGTAATTTATAAGCTTCTAACCCAATTTTCTTCTAAGGACGTTTTATTAAACGTCCTATTTTTAGACAGTTATTTAGGCTCTTTTTTACTTTTAGAAACTTTAGGTTCTTTTACTTCAGCTTTTTTTGTAACCTTTTTAGTTTCTTTAGCTGGTTTAACTTCCTCTACTTTAGTTTTAGCAGTAGCTTTCTTTTTAACTGTAGTAGTCTTTTTAGTTGTTTTAGAAACTTTAGATGTTTCTTTTTTAGCTCCAGCTTTTGCTTTAACTATAGGCTCTGTCTTTTTTGCAAATTTCTTTTTAGACGGTTTTGCTTCAACATGACTAGCTAATTCAAAACATTCATCATACGTTAATTCTTTAGGATCTTTTCCTTTTGGAATTTTTACATTTTTATCTTCA
The DNA here is from genome assembly GCA_038060635.1 of Cyanobacteriota bacterium. Lineage (GTDB taxonomy): Bacteria > Cyanobacteriota > Sericytochromatia > UBA7694 > JACMQJ01 > JBBTGK01. Next base: position 7,203 of record JBBTGK010000095.1, read on the forward strand.
AATTTTATATAAGGTCCAAATCTTCCATTTAAAACTTTTACTTCAGCATTATCAGGAAAGGTTTTTATTGTTTTTTCTGCATCAGCTTTTCTTTTTGATACAATAATTTCTATACATCTATCAGTAGATACTGTCATAGGATCATCTTCTTTGGTTAAAGAATAAAATTTACTATCGTGTCTTATATAAGGTCCAAATCTTCCTAATGCTACTGTCATTGCTAAATCTTCAAAAATACCAGATTCACGAGGAAGTTTAAATAACTCTAAAGCGTCTTCTAAAGTAATAGTTTCAATAAATTGACCTTTTCTCATACTAGCATATTGAGGTTTTTCAGTTTCTGTTGCTTCACCAATTTGAACTAAAGCACCAAATTTACCCATTCTTGCATAAATCTTTTTATCTGTTTTAGGATCAATACCTATCTCTCTTATTACTTGAATTGTTGCTCTATCAATACCTGTAGCTTTTTCAACTTTTGTATGAAAATCTCCATAAAAGTCTTTTATCATTTTGTTCCATTTTTTCTTACCACAAGAAATTTCATCAAACTCTTTTTCAACATTTACAGTAAAAGAATAGTCAACAATATCATCAAAATGTTCTACAAGAAAATCATTTACTATCATTCCCATATTTGTAGGGAAAAGTTTATTTTTTTCATTTCCAAAAGTTTCTTTATTAGATTTTTCTTCTATTTTTCCACTTTTTAAAATAAGTTCCTTATATTCTCTTTCTTTTCCTTCTCTACTTTCTTTTATAACATAGTCTCTTTTTTGGATAGTAGAAATAGTTGGGGCATAAGTTGATGGTCTTCCTATTCCCATTTCCTCTAATTTTTTTACCAAACTAGCTTCTGTATATCTTGCAGATGGACGAGAAAATGTTTCTCTTGCATTTATTTGAATATTTTTAAGCATTTGTCCTATTTCCATAGGAGGTAAAAGATCTTTACTCTCATCATCCTCTTCGTCTTCTGAATTAGATGCAATATATACTTTTAAAAATCCTTCAAAAAGAATAACTTCACCAGAAGCAATAAATTTTTGTTTTGCTGCCGAAATATCTATTGTTACAATAGTTCTTTCAAGTTTAGCATCAGACATTTGAGAGGCAATTGCTCTTTTCCAAATAAGTTCATAAAGTCTTTGTTCATTTCTTTCTCCTGAAATAGTTTGAACAGAAAAATCTGTTGGTCTAATTGCTTCATGTGCTTCTTGAGCATTTTCAGATTTTGTTTTATATTTTCTTATTTCTAAAAAATTCTTTCCAAAGCTTTTTTCAATTTCATTTTTTGCTTTTTCAATTGCATCTTCAGAAAGATTTAATGAATCGGTTCTCATATAGGAAATTTTTCCAGATTCATAAAGTTTTTGAGCTAACATCATAGTTTGAGAAACTGAATAACCTAATTTTAAACTAGCTTCTTGTTGTAAGGTTGAAGTTGTAAAAGGCGGAGATGGAGATTTTTTTACAGGTTTTTTTTCAAGATTAGAAACTTTAAAATCTGATTTAAGACATTTCTCTAAAAACTCTTTTGCTTTTGCATGAGTATCAAATTTTTCAGAAAGTTCTGCTTTTACAGATTTACCTTTACCAGTATCAAAAATTCCTATTACTTTATAAACAGATTTAGAGTTAAATTTTTCAATTTCTCTTTCTCTTTCAACAACAATTCTTAATGCTACAGATTGTACTCTTCCTGCTGATAAACCAGTTTTTATTTTTTTCCATAAAACAGGAGAAAGCTCATAACCAACGATTCTATCTAAAACTCTTCTAGCTTGTTGTGCATTAACTAAGTCATCATCTATTTTACGAGGGTTTTGAATAGCACTAAGTATAGCTTTTTTAGTAATCTCTCTACAACGCAAGAACAAATAAATAATAAAGCCCCTAAAAATGAGTGGTTTCTTCTTGAAGTCGATAATCCTGTCGTGGTCCCGGTTAATACTAAAGTAAAATTATTAGTAACGGCAGATGATGTTATTCATGCCTGGTGGGTGCCAGAGTTAGGCGTGAAACAAGATGGTATTCCTGGTTATATCAATGAAAATTGGATGTACATAACCAAAATAGGGACGTATCGCGGGCAAT
>JBBTGK010000096.1:0-6751 GCA_038060635.1 Cyanobacteriota bacterium
CCCCCAATAAAACCAAATATTCCACCTGTTACAACTACAGAATCTGGAAAATATTGAGTAATAAATTTATAAACAGCAGCCATTCCTATTCCCATTGCTATTCCTGAAATAAAAACTAAAATAGTAAAAATAATAATGTTAGCTTGAAAATAAATATTAGTAATTCCTGTAGCCAATAACTGTTTTTTCTTTATTTTATCTCCAATTTTAACAATTGGCTCTTGCCACGTTTCTATAATAGGAAATATTATAAAATTATTATCTAATTCTAAATTTTTTTCTGCTATATTCGGTTTTAATTTATATGCAATTTTATCAACAAAAATAGAGTCAGCAGATACTTTAGTAACAATTCCAGATGATAAGGCTAATAAACCTTCACCAGGAGAACGTATTTCCATTTTTGGAATACTTAACATAGTAAAACCAATTATACAAACCGCTAAAATATAATACATTACTTTTCTTGCCCCAAATTTATCAGATAACCAACCACCCAAAGCTCTTATTAATCCAGATGGAAGACTAAAAGCCGAGGCTAATACACCTGCAAAAGCAACAGAAACAGAATAAACATTTATGTAATATGGTATAAGCCATTGAGATAAAGATACAAAACCACCAAAAACTAGAAAATAATAAATTCCAAAACGCCATACTCTTGGATTTTTGAGAGGAGCAAGTCGTTGATAAAAACTTTGTCCTTTTGCACTTTCAATTAATTTTGTTTTGGTCGTAAAAAAGAATATTATTGCCATAATAATTAATACTAATGAATATATTTTAGGAAATGTTCTCCAACCTTCAGGATTAGTCATATTATCTGTTAATTTTGTTAAAATAGTTGGCCCCAAAATACTTGTTATTGCAGCACCAACATTACCTACCCCAAATATTCCTAAAGCTGTGCCTTGTTTTTCTTTTTTAAACCATAGGGAAACATAAGCAATTCCTACTGCAAAACTTGCTCCTGTAAAACCAAATCCTAAACTAGCAATTAAAAAATCAGTGTAATTATTTGCCATAGATAAAAAATACATAGGAATAGCAGATAAAAGCATTAAAAAAGTGAATACGATTCTACCACCATATTTATCAGTTAAAATACCTACTGGCAATCTCATAATAGAGCCTGTAAGTATTGGAATTCCTATTAACCAACCAAATTGAGATTTATCAAATGAAAAAATCTGAGCATCAACAAGATACGTAACTAATACACCATTTATTAGCCAAGAAGCAAAACAAACCGTAAAAGCAATTGTACTCATTGTAAGTGCAATTATAGAGTCTTTTTTATTTTCTATATTTGTATTATCCATAAAAAACCTATATTGTTATAGAATCAAACGAATTTTCATCTCTTTCTGCAAGCATTTTTTGAGCAATACTTGAATATAAAGCATTTGAAGCATGAGAAGCTAAAATAGGTAATAATTTTAAGATTAGTGGGTCTGTAATATTATTTTCAATATATAACCATCCATAACCCAAAGAACGATGTAATTTTATTGGAATAATAAAACCTGTTTCAAATGCCCCACCTTCTTGTAAGCTTTTTTCAGATGGATTTTCATGAACTTTTAATATAATTTTTTCTGCTAAAATTTTAGTAGTTTCAGAATCATTATCTAATGAAGTATGAAGTAAAAAATTAAGTGGTTCGCCTTCATGTTCAAAAGTTTCAAGATTAAGAATAGCAAAAGGTGATGGAGCCATTTTAAGAACGGCATCTAAAATTTGTTTAAGACTAACTTCAAGAGGATCAAATGAATGAAGAGAAATAGAAAGATCATTTATAATAGTTAATGCTTCGCTATGACGTTCAAGTTGAATTAATTCTGAATAAGCTTTTATTGCTGTTCTTACAGAAGTATAAAGCTTACTAGTTGTTAAATCTTCTTTTGGTAAATAACCATCAATATCATATTCTTCTATTACTTGTCTTTCTGGTGCAATTCCAGGTTGCCCAGTTCTTAAAATAATACGAGTAAAATTATTTTTTAGTTCTTCTCTAATTGCTCTACAAGTATCAAGACCAGCAGATTGAGTTTCCATAACAACATCAAGTAAAACAACTGCTGTTTCTGGATGAGCTTTCATTTCTTCTAAAGCTTCTGCACCACTTAGAGCTTTGGTAATTTTAATTGGTATGTTTCCATATTTCATAGTTCTAAGTGTTAATTTTGTAAGAGTATGAATATCTGGTTCATCATCAACAACCAGAACACGATAAACTTCAGGTGCTTTTATCATAAATTTAAATATCCTTTTTTATAATTTTTTTGTATTTAGCCACAGATTTCACATATTTCACAGATATTAATAATATTATTTGTGTTATTTATGTAATTTGTAGATAAAATATCATTCTTTTTATATATTAAAATCTTATTATCTGTGTTATTTGTCCAATACATGGCTAAAATATATTTACTCATAAATTACCTGTGGAAATATAATAGTAACCGTTGTTCCTTTTCCAAGTTCAGATTGAATATCAATTTTTCCTTTTAATCCATTTGTAACTAAATTATGAACAAGAGCCAAACCTAAGCCTGTACCACCCTTTGAATGACCTGTAGTAAAAAAAGCATTAAATATTTTTGGTAAATCCTCAGCAGAAATTCCAACACCAAAATCACGAATAGTTATTACAAATAAAGGTTCTTTTATATTATTTTTTTCTGAAAGATTAACTTCTATTTTACCGCCAAGATTTTCTGGATAAGCATATCTTTCTATATTTGATAAAATATTAATAATAACTTGTGAAAGATAACCAGGGTAACCTGTCCAATTATCAATTTTTATATCTGAAGTACTTATGATTTCTAGCTTTTTTTGAAGCATATTTATCTTAAATAAATCTATATTAGAATTAACTTCATCAAAAAGTTTAACTTCATCTATTTTATCATTTATTTGATTTATAGATATTTTTTTGAAATTTTGTATAAGTTTATTCGCACGTCTTATATTATTTTGCATAAGCTTTACTGCATCCAAAACATCTGACAAAACATCTTGAGAATCTTCATCTTTTGCCAAAGAATTAATTACATCAGGTGTTAATAATTCTGATATATAACTGGCTGCGGTGTTAACAATTCCAAGTGGTGTATTTATCTCATGTGCAACACCTGCAACCATCATAGAAATAGATCTATGTTTTTCTATTTCAATTTCAGATTGTATTTTTTGTTTTTCTGTAATTTCATTAATAATTTTTTCATTACTACTTCTAATTTTATTTGTTAAACCTGTAAATATATTTGAAGCAAATGGTAAAGAACTAAATGTTAGTGCAATAAAATCTTCTCTTGTAAGAATTAAAAACTCACATTCTGTAATGGTAGCAACATCAGCAGAGCGACTTTTCCCATCAAAAATAGTCATTTCACCAAAAAAATCACCATCAGATAAATTTGTAAATATATGTTCATTTCCATTTTCATCTTGTTCATAGACTTTTACAATTCCAGAAATAATAAAATATATAATATCAGAAACATCACCTTTTCTAAAAAGTACTTTATCAGATTCTATTACTATTTTTTTTACTATATTTGATAAATCATGAAGTTGTTCATCTGTTAGATAATTAAATATTGAGGTTTTTTTTAATGTTTCAATAATAGACATGTTTTTTTACCTAAATACTTTCAATTTTATTTTCATCAATATTAGCTTTTTCAATTTCAATAATTGTGGCTTTAAGATTTGATTGAGAAGTATAAGGGCATCTTCCAGTATTTGAGGTAAGGTTATTTATATAAACACCTTTATCAATTTCAGCTCTTGATTTATGAAAACTTATATAGGCAGAATTGCCTTTTACTCTTTCTGTTACAACTACAGGTAAAATATGAAAATCTCTTGTTTCAACATTTGTTACTTTAGCAAAATCACCATCATTAATATTAAATTTTTTAGATAGAAAAAACGAGATGTAAATAGGGTTATATTCTGGCATATCAACAGGGCTTGTAGCTTTTCCAGAATTAAACGTAGAAGTAGCAAAACGTATTTTACTTTTATCATCAGACATTGTAGATCTACCTGAATTTAAAACAATACCTTCATATAAACTAAGATCTTTATCTGTTGGAAAGAAAAATTTAAATTTTGAAGGATTTCCAAATCTATCATGAAAAGGTATATGATCTGGTTTATCATAATTTAAACAATAACGACTTGTTCCAACGCCACCATAAATTAAAGAGGTATTTTCTAAAAGATCTTTCCATGTTACAGGCAAACCAGTTTCATATTCTGGACGGCAATAGATTTTACCTTTTCTACCTTCTCCATTATCCATATAATCTATAACTCTTTGCCAAAGATGAGGTCTGCTAACTTCTCCTTCTATACGAGGTAATAAACCACCTTCTTCGATAGATTCAAATCTTTTTTGCATATAATTAGAATATTCAAGTAAATCTTTATGTTTATCTTGAATATCTTTATCTTCTCGTAAAAGTTTAGATATTTCTGCCATTGTATCATAAACTATAGTAGCATCAGTTCGAGTTTCTTTAGAGGCTTTTTTTCTTGGAATTGAAAGTGATAAACGCCATTCTCCATTTTGATAAAGTTTTGCGGCGGCTGAATGTGGTGGAGAAGGAATAACTAATTTAGCTTTTTTTAAGGTAAAAGGGTCTGGAATAGGATCAATAACAATAAGAGTGGTATTTTTATCTTCTAATTTTTTTATCCAACGTTTTCTTCCTAGCATATTACTTTCAAATTGAGTTCCAAAACAAATAATAAGTTCTGGTTTTTCTGGTTCTAAAAAAGCTGAATAATCAAGAGCAGCTCTTGGCGTATCATTTAATGCTGTTTTGTAAGCATTATCTGGTAATTCCATTCTACGAGCTGCATCAATTGCCCCTTCTTCTGTTACAGGAACTCTTCCCATAAAAGAATTTCTAGAAAGTCCTTGCACTTCAGTTTGAGCATTTATTTGCCCAGGAATACGAAGCGTTCCACCATAAGGAGTTCCATCTGGTTTAATTCCATATTTACCAACCATTGCAAATACATTACCCCATAAACAATGAGAAACAACTCCTTTTGTTTGAGATAATCCAACAGATGGAATATTGATTGGAACAGAATCTTTTTTTGCTATTTTATAAGCAATATCCTTAATTCCTTTTACTAATCTTTCTTCATAACTTGGATCTGCTGCAATTAATTTTGCTACTTTTTCAGGTAAATATTCTTCATTTTTAGCTAATTCAAGATATTTATTAAAACTATCTAAATCTGAATAATTATCAATAAACCTTTTTTCTATTGCTTCTGGATAAGTATTAATAATTTCATGAGCTACAGACAAAGCAAGATGAGGATCTGAACCTGAACGAATTAGAAGCACTTTTTCAACCCCAATTTTTGAAGCCAACATTTTAGCAGATTCGGTAGCTACAACTTCTATCAAATAAGCATCAAAATCAGGCTTTTTTAATAATTGATAAAATACTGGAGGGTGGCTAATTAAACCATTCCATCCATTAAAAAGATAAAAAGTATCTTTAGATTCAAGACCTTGTTCTATTGTCAAAAAAGGACCTTCTTGACCAGTAAGAATTTCGTTATGAACAGCCCCTGCATTCAAACAATGTTCAGCATTTCCTGCAAGATTTCTTATTCCTAATAAACGAAAAACTTCTTGAAAAGAAAATATAGTAAAATAATCAACTTGTCCACAAGCATAAACTAATGTTCTTCCATAAGGAAGTCGATGGTCGAGAAGTAATTTAGCAAACTTTTTTATTGCTTCTTTATAAGTAATACTTACCCTTGTTTCTTCGTCCAAAATACTTGGTGCTAAATGAATTGGAAAAACAGACTCTTGTTGCCCCATAGAAGATTTAAATTTTACACAAGCATTTGTAGGTTGTTTTTTTGTAATAACAGTATGAGTTACATTTATTGACGTATTATCAGAATTAGTATTTTGATCTTTATTTGAAGTAATTACAGCTGTATCGCCAACACCACAAAAAGCACAAGAATAGTTATTACTATGATTATGACTATGTTCATTATTAATATCAAGAAATGGAGGCAATAGAGTCAAATCCTCCATAAAACTTACATGAGGAATTTTAGGAAGATTATCATACATAAATTTTACTATTCACTAACTTTCAAACAAAAACTAATTTTTTATAGATTTTTATTAAAAAACTATTATTATTGATTTTATTATTTTTATCATTAGCAATACTAGAAAATAATTTAACTTAGTTATCTTTTAGTATTACATTTCAATAATTATACAATAAATATTTACAATTAGATTATAAATTTAAAAATAGCAAATTAAAATTTTATTTTTATTAAATATAACAAGTATTTTTTTTTATTAACTAAAATATAAATAGATAAAGTATGATTAAATAGGATCTAAAGTTTGTGTCAGAAATAAATTTAAAAAATCTTAGTCCTGGCTTATATGATGAAACTATTAAAAGAGCTAAAGATGGTATAGATTCAAATGATATTAATACTTTTATTAATATTGCTTCTAAAAATGGTATAAATAAAGATGAAGCGACTTTAATAAAATCTTTTATTGATCAAAATAATGTAGCTAAAATAAATAATCAAACAAGTAAAGGAAAAGTACTTAGTAAAATAGATCTTGATGTAGATTCAACTTCATCAAATGAATTTGTAGAAGCTTTTAAAAAACTAAATCCCACTGAACAAAAAAACTTTATTGAATTAGCAAATATGA
>JBBTGK010000097.1:0-9164 GCA_038060635.1 Cyanobacteriota bacterium
TTAAACCTTTTTACTTCTAAAGCTTTATTAGAAAGAATAATTAAGGACATTAATTATATTGATAATTTAAAACTAAACCCAAAATGGAGCGATATTATTGTTGGAGCTGTTTATTATTTAAATGATGCAACATTTTTAATTCAAAAAATTACTGATGATATAAATTTATCCTGTCGATGTATTTATGAAGCTAAGAATGTTGAAAAATCATTAGTAAGAGAAATTGTTGGAAGGTTAATAGAAAAGTTTAAATCAGAAATACCAAGAGAAAGAATTAATGCATTAACTAATTTAAAAAAAGTAAATATTGATGAGGATACATTTTGGAATTTATTTAATAGTTCAATTTTTTTAGATGTTAAATTAGTTGCATTTGAAGAAATTGCTAAACAAAGGACAGAAAAAGCAAAATTATTAATTTATGAAAAACTTGATTGGGATGAATTTTGCTATTCTTCAATAAAAAGTTCTAAGCAATCAATTGTAAAAGCTTTATCTTATTTTGGTAAACCAGAATATATAAAAATATTAGAAATTTGTAAAAAATATAATGATAGTATGGTTCAAATTACTTCCAGAGATATTTTTATAAATCTTATCCGAGAAAATAAAATATCTTTTGATTTAATAGAAGAAATCTTAGATTTGGCTTTTAATATCGGAGAAAATAAAGAAATACTTAGTTCAATAACAACAGACATATTAATTGAATACAATAATGAAACAATTATAGATAAATTTTTTGATTATCTTGAAAAAGCTGACGTTAGAAATCATCATCATTACATTGAAAAATCTAAAGTTCTTGCACAATTCAAATCTGAGTATTTAATAAATAAAATTTTTGATAAAATAATTTCGAGTAGTAGTGAGATATTAAAAGTAATATGTTCTGAGGCACTTGTAGAATCAAAAGGATATGTACCATTGGAATATTTTATAGAGATGACAAAAGATAAAATAAGAGGTGTGAAAATACATGGTATTGAAGGATTAGGGAGATTTTCTTTTAATGAAATAAAAGATTATATACCAATTTTTTTAAACTCAGATGACAGTTTTTTACAAATTGCTGCATTTAGAGCAATGGATAAAAATGGGCTTATCAATGAAGTTATTGAAAATGGATTATTTCCTGAAACTTTTTTTTATTTATCTATCTTTAGCTTTTTACATTCAGTTAATAAATATAGGCTTAAAAATTCAATCCCAATTTTAGATTCATTTTTGATTGATTTATTTAATGCAGAAGAAGATACACATAATCGTAAAAAATTAATTATTAAAATAGCACATACGTTAAAGTTACTTGGGTATAATGAAAAAGCTAAACAGTTAATTAATTATCTTTATAAGGATAATGAATTAAATATTGATTTTTATGATGGGATGACTCTCCTTGAATTAATTATTGATTTCGATAAAAGTTATGCAACAAAAATAATTACTGATATTTATAATAAATTTGAAGAAAAAATTGAGACTTTTTTATTAGAATCATTAGAGCAAATTGGTACTCCAGATTTAAAAGATTTGATGAAAAAAATAGCTAAAAATAATATAAATAAAGCACTAAAAGATTCAACTGAACTGCATTCTGATATAGAAGGATGTTTAAGAACCTTATGGAAAATTGGAACATCAGATGATGAAGAATGGCTTATTAATACTATTACAAAATGGATTGAAACTCCTAAAAGTAAAGGGTTAAAAGACAAATGGGATTCATCTTTAAGACGGGGTATTGAATGTTTGGGATTGATTGGCAGTAAAAAAGCTTTAATTGAAATTAAAAAAATAGCAAGAGAGTACAGAAATAATACTTATATTATAAATACATGTTTTTCAGCATATGAAAATATTATTAAAAGGCATAATCTTACCAAAGAATTTGCTGAAAAATCTTTATTTGATTAAAGAAATAATTTATTAATTAGAATAATGATAATACAAAATATAATTACTATCGAAATATATTTAGGAATATAATTAAATGATAGAGTCTAATGAAATTGCTCAAAATGTTTTTAATGAATTACATGATTTGGGATATAGTTTTATTCTTAGTCCAACATCAGAGGATAACTCTTTTACTTTTAATCAAACTGGACCCATTTGTAGTTATTGGTTTGTCAAATCAGAAAAAAATGAAATTGAATTATATGTTAAGGATTCTAAAAGAACCAGGAATAGTTATATAAATTTAATTGAAGATATAACACAACTAAGTACAAGTAAAATAGTTGACTTTGTTATTGAAGATTTAATATTAAGGAATAATGCTTTTGAAGATTTAAGAAAAAACCGAATTAAAAAAGTGGATTTAGTTGTACAAGGAGATTATATTAACGGAGATAAAATTGAAATTATAAATCAAATTATTAATTCTCAAGTTCAAGGGATTACTGTAGGAACTAATATTAATTCGTCTAATAGCAATTATTCACAAGGAGAACATTTTTTAAAACAAAATATAGATAATCGTTTTTTTCAACTTTTCAATTTATTTCAGAATGTATTAAATGAAAAGGATGGTAAAGGAATACCTTATAAAGAAAAGATTAAAGAGAACATAGAACAAATTTTAAGGGATGGATTCAAAGGGTGGACTGATAGACCCCCAAGCTCTTTAGACTTTTTTAAAAAAAAGTATCTTAAGATTAAAAAAGAATTTATCTTATATTTTAATACTTTTTTTAACCTTATAAATTTTGTAGACAATTCTGAAAGTAATTATTTAAACGAAAAGGAAAAAAATGACTATATAAAAACTTTAAAAGCACATTTATCAAATATAGAAGTACGCTTATTAGTTTATTATCTTATATTTGATGACGATAAAACTTATTCAGATTTGATAAATAAATATTCACTTATAGAAAATTTTTCTTTAGAAGACAAAGATAAATACTTTTTTAAAACACACAATATTGAATTGGATTCAACAGATTAAATTTTTTATTCAGGAGGTAATTAAAATTACCAATGATTTTCATTCTGTTGCACAACAATATGATGGTATTATTTACATGATATATAGAATTATATAGGTAAATCAGAAAAGTATGGAAAATCGAATAAGAATATTTCTGTAAACATCACAGATAAAGATAAGTACTGTCAGTTGAGATACGGTTATGCCTATTATATTAGTGATTTAAGTGTGGTTTCCTGTTTTGGGTATAGTTTTCAGCAAGGTTAATAAAAAGTACAAGAAATGGGCATCCTATCTATTTGAAAATGCAGAGTTTCATTTTGATACTATTAAGTTTAAGTTTCCAGTTTACTTTTGGATAAAAGCTTGGTCTCCAAGTTATGTTGGAATCTGGAAGGAATATGAGAATATAAAACTGACATTTCTTGAGTACATTCTTATCGGTGTTGCATCTGAAGGGGTTAAACATTAGTAACATGGTTAACCCACTTTTTCTGATTCTATTTAGTGATACTGTCAATTACGCAATTTTTTATATGTTATTAACAATTAGTATTATATTTTTTTGTATAAGTTTTTTTGAAAAAAATAGGTTAGATTTTATATATTTCTCATCCAGAATTCTTAATTCATTAACATTAGGAATCCGTTGCCCTGATTCAGACCACCAACTTTTAACATAGTTATTTTGTAAGTATTTAGCATCAATTTTCCCACCTTTGTGTATCCAAAGGTGTCTGGTTGCATTCATTTCGACTAGTTGACATTTTTCAGTTTCATCAATAGATATTTTTATTCCTAAATTAGTATCTAAAGTATTTATAAGTTCATCTTGTAAAAAAGAAGCTTGTCTTGGTAGCTTCTTTGGCTTTATTTTATAATCTGTTTCTAAATAATCAAATATTGAAAAGAAGAAATCCTCAAGAATTGCTTCAATATAAACTATACACATTGCCCATATTTGGGATTGATATGCGTCAAATTGTGATTTAACTTCTCGTGGCAAATTTTTCGGAAATGGTAAGTTTTCTGAAATAACTTTATCAAAGTGTTTATAGTTATCATTTTCTCTGTTGTTTGCCCTTTGCATATAATAAGGAAAATTTCTAAAGAACAATTGAACAGCCCAAATACCATCTAATTTCTCAATTGACTGTTTTTCGAGTTCAATTAAGTACTTAAATTTTTCTTCCACTATTTATATAATCCTTCTTAATCAGGAATACCTCTAACAACATGATTTTCAAATTCAATTAAATATTTAACCTCTTTTGGAAGTTTATTAAAAAATTTTGTTGCTTGAGGAAAAATCTTGCAATAATCTATTATCATAGCACTTATAAACCTAGTTGAACATTCTACTCCAAACTTTGATAATGTTGGAACAAAATCTTCCCAGCCTTCACTATTTAATTGGTGAATTGCAACATAGGTTGGGTGTGAATAAAGGGATAATTGATTATAAAACTGTTCAAAAATTCTTTTAGAAAACCCAGCTCTCAAAATCATTTCAGAAAAACCTGCAATTTTTTTTATTTTATGTTCTTCAATAAAAAATTGCCATTCCTTATCTTTCATAAATCTTAAAAATTTATTTTTGTTGTCCTCATCCAAACTTTTAAAAGATGGCTGATTTTGAATTTTAGTTTCATAATCATTTATAGTTTCTATTGAAGCTAATTTTTTATCTTCAGCTTCTTTTGTCTTTGGGATATGTCTATTTCTATATTTCAGTCCTGAAATCACCCACAAAGCACATCTAATATGAATATCTTCCTCTGTCTTTGGGTTTATAAAAATATGATTAAACACAGCATAAGATTCAAATTGTGACCTTAATAAAGTCCAAATTGAAAGAGCATCATGCCCTCCATATTCTTTGAAAACCTCATCATCAAATTCTGTTTTATTAATGAATAAATTATTTATGGAAAACCCATGAAGAAGAAACTTTTTTGTTAAAATATCTGCCGACGATAATAAAAAAGGATTAAGAGTGTTATTTTGTATGAAATATCTAATATCGCAAAAAGTATTTAAAAGGATTGTATTTTTTTCAATAAAACTTTGTTCATCTACCAGTGTAATTACCTGTGTCATTACTTATTCCATTTTTAATAATTTAAGTTTTAAATTCTACCATTTTTATTCAGTTAAAATACTTATATATTTGCCATTTTCTTTAAATACTTTATGATTGGTGTTGCCAGTGAAATGTTCCCAGATGACTTGCTGAATGCTTAATTAGTTAATAGATAAAAATCAATTTGGTTCTGTGCTCATTAATTTTTTTATTAAATCATATTCATAATAAAAGTCTAAAGACTTGTAAGAACCATGTCGAGTAAGTTTTAAGTTTTTAATAAATGATTCAGTATCACTTGAATCATCTATTAACATTAGCATTTGAGGGAGACTAAGAAACCAACAGTTAATAAAAGGAAACTTATCAATATTTTTATCAACCTTTCTAATTTTGTTGTGATACTCAAATAATAATTTCATTTGAGGTAAAATCTTTTCATCAATTTTCTTTTTGAAGACTGCATCGGTTGAACTCATCTTAGAGGACATCATTATTGTAAGTAATTGAAAAATAACGGTTCTATCTTGGAATCCACCAAAATCAAGTTGAGTTAATGAGACTCTTTCGATTCCACGTCCTTGTAAATCTACCCTTTTAAAAATACCATTATTATTTAATTCTAAATATGTATTTTCCCGAATTAAGCTTTCATGCTGACCTAACTGTACCTGAGAGTCTAAGAGACTACCAGTCAAGTCAAGTATTAATTCATTATAACTACCAGATTTTGATTTTCTTGTTAAAACCTTTTTCTTTATCTCAATAAAAACAATTGTTTCAGTACCCTCAATTACAATATCACATTCACCATCAATTTGATTTATTTTATAAATACCTGTGCAATTATTAATTAATTTTTTTTCCAACTCATTCTTCAAAAAAGACTCAATTCCATAACCAATTTCTTGTTCAAAATCAATTTTAGTCAAATTTGAATCTCTTAATGTTTTAGAAATTCTTTTATCACTATTTGCTTTTTTTTGGTAATCCCTTAAATACCCCATAATGGCTTCAAAAAAACTTGAAGAACACCATGGTAAATTCATTAAAAGATATTGATGGGTTGATAATTTAATTAATGGTTTAAAAGGAAAATTAACTGAAGTAAAATCATTAGGAAGATTATAATCCTTATTAACTTCATTCTTTTCATGAGAAAGAAAATTGAGTACTAAAGTAATTTTTTCAAGAGGATAAATTTCATCATCTTTATAAAGTCTCGCATCATCAATAACTAAGGGATAATAGGGATTCTTTTTTGAAGAATAATCAATAATTCTTTTGATAATATCTAAAATAAATTCTATATCAAATCCTAGTTTCTCTTTAAACTCTTCATTATCTGACCATTTGAATAATCCTTCAATAATTCTTGGAACATAAGATGGCGTTAATTGGTTATAGGTAAAAATATTATCAAAAATAGTTATTTCTTTTATGAATTCAAAGAAATCATTTGTGGTTTTAAATTCTGTTTCAAATTGGTTATATGGTTGTGAATCATAGGCAATTGAACAAAAATAAAGTGAATCATATATTATGCTTTCATAAAGAGTTTTTTCATTCAAAGAAATAATTGTATTTGGTTCTGGATATTTAACGCAAAGATTTAATAAATACCCATATGGAACACTAGGTAGTTGAATACTAATAGATAAAGCTCTTGTGATATAGAATCTTTTTAGGTCTGGATTAAATGGATAATACTCAGGTTTTTCAGAGATAATTCTAAAAATATTTTGAGCAACATTAATACCCCCTAATATTTTTATGTTCGTTTCAATTTCATTACAAACTTTCAGTGCGTCTGTTTCTCTAATTATAGTGTCTCCATTAATCACATCAATTTTGTAACCTTTATCAATTAAATATTTAGCAGCTTTTGCAAGATTAAAATAGCGTGGGTAAAATTTATTTAGTGCTTCGTAAATTGGTTGAAAAGTGTTAGGAGATAATATATTAAAATCTTTCGAAAATGAAATTACCTTTTTCCATTCGGAAACATTTTCAAAAGGGCATATAAAATCTTTAGTTTGCCTTGATGCATCTAATATTGTAGAAATAATTGAGTAATATGGTTCTAAGTTATTTCCAAAGATAAAGTAGTTAAGAAGAAAATCCTTTTTAATATTCTTTAGAGTTTCTTTTTCTAATTTTGAATTTTGGTTTTTACTAATTATTTCATTAATTTCTTTATAAATAAAATCAATAACAAAGCTTGTACTAAATCCTGAAATTTTTGTATCTAATCCAAAATGTTCATATAGCTCTCTCAAGTCAGAAGGTCTTTCTTCCAAACTCGCTTTAACATTATCAATAAGCTCAGTTAAGACTTTAATATAATTCATTTTACATCCTATTTTATTATTACTTATTTCTGTTTTTTAGTCGAAAAAAGCTTTCTTTAAATATATTATTAGATTACTCAGTTCATCATATATATCTTCCAAAATATTTTTGTCTTATTTTTTTATTTATTTCTTAATCATACTTTATTTCTTTAGGTTTCTCATACATAAATGAATAAATTTTATTTATTTCATGAATATATTTTTCTATATAATTTTTAAAATCTTCAATCTCTTTCTTATCAAGAGTGAATTTTGATTCATGCACTATTTTATTTCGGATTTTTCTTGCTGCATTGACTTGACCAACAAAAGATATGTTTGGTTGCATTTCTAATGGGGATAATAAAAAAATATGTATATTAAGCATTTGACTGAATGTGATATCTGAAGTAAATTCTTTAGATTTATTTTTTGAAATTCCTCTTTCTTCCCAACCTTTATAACAAAAATGACTTGTTGAAATTTCTGCCGCTATAACTAACTGAAGAAAGGCAAATTCAAGTAACCCTCCATCTAAGTAGTTTTTTGAAGATATTAATATTTTTTCAATATCATCTATTTGTTTTTCACCATTAATATATGAATAGAATATTTTTGATTTATTCTCGTCATAATCTGGAGGTAAAAGAATTGACTTTTCAGGGACAAGTAAGATTCTATTATAATCTGAAGTACCATTAATACCAGAAATACCAATATACATAAAATCGAATGTACTAGAATCATAAACAATTGAAGTACTAATTATGTCTTTTTGCTCGGGCATCATATTTAAAGAGAGCAATAGTTTGTTTAATATTATTAAATATGTATCAATACATTTTCTTATATTATTCTTAATTGCGTCATCTGCATTAACACCATTAACACTAAATTGACAGGAGGTTACTGTCTTTAATATTTTTATATAATTAGTTATGGGGACAAAATAAGGAGATAAAAATAAACCTGTTTCCAAATTCCTTGGGAACATTATTACATATTGTTGAGTCCCAATTTTGTATCTAGTCTCTCCCATAATATTTGAAACAAATAAATTAATTTTAGTAGTTTTTTTGGTATCAACAGGAACTTCTAAAATATATTCAGATTGCCCCATATAGTTAGGCAAAAGATTAGGTAATTCAGTTGCTAACTCAATAATAAACTCGTTATCATTTAAAGGTTTAATTTCAGTAAATAATTCAAGTTCAGAATTTTTAGGAACATTATCCTCACCAAAACCAATAAAATGAAAGTCATTATATTTTGTTATATTCGACAGAAATATAGACTGGTCTTTTAATATACTTTCTTTTGGAGCTTCTTGATAAAATAATTTAAAAGGTATAATCTCAGGTTCTTTAGACAAGTTATTTACCTCAAAAAATAATTATTCTAAATTTTATCAAAAATATTATATTTATGCAAAATTAATATTGTATTCCACAAATATATTCCACAAAACAAGCAAAATATGCAGATTAAATATCAGACTATATCTCAATATCTATTAGGAATTACACATAATTTTAGTACATAAAAATGTATGTTTTAAAATTTCTATAATATCTCTTTTAAATTCCAAAAGTTCATAAAGAAAAAGAACACCATTTTGAGAAAAAGATATTTTTCAGTAGTTTGTATTACTGGAACTTACAATTAGACAAGATAGTTCAAGTTAGATATTAAATAAAATATTTTAAATTAACATTGAAAATATAAATTAAAATTTTTTCTTACATTTTCATTAATTTCCTTTATTTTCTTAAAAATAATCTAATCAGTAAAATTCATTTTTATAAAAAAATAT
>JBBTGK010000098.1:0-11244 GCA_038060635.1 Cyanobacteriota bacterium
TATTTTACCCATTTTCATTTTTAATATGGCATATAAATAAACAATCTCTAATCTTATATAAAAGAACTCAGATGTTTTAAGAAAATCTGATATTTCTTGATAAACAGATTCAGCTTCAGCATATTTATCCGTTTTTATATAATATTCAAAAAGTAAAAGACTCGCTTGCATATTTATTTCTTTATTATCAAGATTAGAAAGAACTTTCTCAAATTCTTTATATTCTCTAACAAAATTTTTCAAATCATTATCTTGGAGATATTTTCTAGTTTGAAAGTATTGATGATAAGACATAAGAATATTTAAATAGGTTTGAGATGTATTTACTTTCATTTCAGCTAAAAATCTGTTGAATTTTACATCATCAACTTTTTTTACAAAGTATATTTCACCTAAGGCTAAAAGCCCCTTACAATAATTAAATTTATCGTTATTATTAATAGTTTTTTGAAGCCCTATTTTACAAATTTCTAAAGCTTTATCTACTTTACCAATATTTAGATAAACTAACGGCAAATGAGTAAACCATCTTCCTAAATTAAGTTCATCTTTTAGTTCTTCAGCAATTTTTATTGCTTTTTCAAAAAACTCAATAGCTTTTAATTCTTCACCAGATTTATGATAAACAATCGCTAAATTACCTAAACAACCACCAATTCTTCTTTTATCAGCAGATTCTTTTGCTAAATCTAAAGATTTAAAACCAAAAGCTAATGCCTCACTTTGTAAACCTAATTGACTATAAGGAGAAATAATACTTCCCATCCATCTACTTTGACTTGTTTTATCTTTGGTTTCTTCTGTCAAACTAAGTGCTTTTTTTGTAACTTTTATGGCATCAATTTCTTTTCCTAATTTACTATAAGCAATACCCATATTACCTAACCATCTAGTTTGGTTATTTTTATCATTAATTTCTACAGAAATTTTATAAGCTGAATCGAAGTTTTGTAATGCAGATTGTTGATCCCAAGTTCTACTATAAGAAACACCAATTGCACCAAGCCATTTACCTTGACTCATTTTATCGCCAAGATTATTAGAAATATCTAAAGCTTGTTTAAAATATTTTATGGCTTTATCTTGATCGCCTAAATTACTATAACTAAAACCAATTGTTCCTAACCATCTACCTTCGTTAAATTTATCGCCATTTTCTTTGGAAATTTTGAGAGCTTTTTTTAGAAACTTAATGGCATCATCTTCTTTTCCAATATTATTATAAACAGTTCCTACAGAACCAAGCCATCTACCTAAATTTAGATTATCTCCAATATCTTTAGAAATTTCTGAAGCTAAAGTTAAATTTTTAAGAGCTTTTTTTGTTTCACCTAAATTACTATAAGCGTTTCCTAAATTACCTAAACAAGCGGCTTCTCGTCTTCTATCTGATATTTCTCTTGCTATTTTAAGGGCTTTTGTTCCATATTTTACTGCATTTTGCATATCTCCTACATTACTATAAGAATAAGTTAACGCACCTAACCATCTACTTTCATCCGATTTATCAAGGATTTTTTTTGCAATAACAACAGCTTTATTCATACATTCAATAGCTTGGACTTCATCACCTAATTTACTATAAGCAATCCCGATAGAACCTAAAATACGTTCTTGTCTTCTTAAATCACCTGTTTTATAGGTAATTTCAATAGCTCTTTGAAAAAAATGAATCGATTTTTCTTGTTCACCTAATCTACTATAGCAATTTCCAATATCATTTAACCAATTACTTAAGCTTTTTATATCATTTAGTTTTTCGGATATATCAATAGCTTTTTCTAAAAAATCTATTGCTTGATTTTGTTTACCTAAATTACTAAAAGCTAATCCTAAATAACCTAACCAACGGCTTTCTGATTTTTTATCTTCTAACTCTGAAGCTATTTTTAAAGCTTCTTGATAATATTCTAAAGCGGTTTTTTCTTCACCTAGTTTTCCATAAAAAATACCAATATTACCTGTACAAATACCGATATTTATCCAATCTTCAATTTCTTTAGATATTTTTAATGATTCTTCAGTAATCTCCATAGCTTGTTTTTGATCACCTAAATTACTTAAAGATAATCCTAAATTTGATAACCAAATACTATGATTGTATTTATCGCCTATTTCTTCAGATATTTTTATTGCATCTATAGTATATTTTATAGATTTTTTTTCATCTCCAGTATTGCTATAAAAACTGCCTAAATTTCCTAACCAAACAGCTTGATTAAATTTATCATCTGCTTTTTGAGAGTATTTAAGGGCTTTTTCAAAATATTTTATGGCTTGTTCGTTTTTGCCTAAATTACCAGATATAATTCCCATATTACCTAAAATTATACCTTCATTCGATTTATCAGAGGATTTATTAGATTTTTCTAGAGCTTTTTTATAATAATTCATTGCTTCTTCATAATTTTCTAAAGAAGAATAAAGATTACCAATATTACCTAACCATCTACCTTGATTTAGGTTATCTTTTAATTCTTCAAAAATAGAAAGGGCATTTAAATAATATTCTTCAGCTTTTTT
Organism: Cyanobacteriota bacterium; assembly: GCA_038060635.1. Lineage (GTDB taxonomy): Bacteria > Cyanobacteriota > Sericytochromatia > UBA7694 > JACMQJ01 > JBBTGK01. Next base: position 2,524 of record JBBTGK010000098.1, read on the forward strand.
AAAATCACCTATTTTATTATATGCAATTCCTAAATTTCCTACCCATTGAGCTTTCATAGATTTATTAGCAATTTCATCTGCTAATGCTACTGCTGTTCCATAAAAACTAATTGCTTCTTCTATTTTACCTATTTTGTTAAGACAAGTACCTAAGTTTCCTACCCAAATACATTCACCTGTTTTGTCTTTTATTTCTTTAGAAATTTCATAGGCTGATGATAATAAATCTATAGCTTTTTTTATATCACCTTTATTATTATGAGCAATTCCCATATATCCAAGGGCATAAGACTTTGTTTTATTATTATTAGATATTTCCGTAAGTTTTAAAGCTTGTTTTGCATATCCAATTAATTTTTTATGATTATCAAATCTTACATAAGTTCTGCTTAATTTTATAAGGCAAATTTCTTGATTATTTATATCTTTATTTTTTTGATAAAAAGAAAGAGCTGATGAGTAATTTTTTATTGCCTTTGAGTAATCTCTTTTTTCAAAAAAACTATCTCCATGTTTTATATATAATTGACCTAAATCTGATATATCAATATATTCATTAGGAATTTTAATATTTTCTGAAGCACAATATGATTGGAGTTCTTGAACTAGTTCAAACTCTTTAGGTATATTATTTCCTTCACTATATTTATTAAGTTGATTAGTTAGTTCGTCTATTTTTTTTAGATTTTTCATATATATAAATTTAAGAATATTTTACTATATTAATAACTGAAACCATTTTTTCTAACGTGAGTAGCAGGGTCGCCTTCTCTTAAAAGCTCGCCATTTACTATTTCTCCAAAAACAATGGTATGATCTCCAACTTCTACGGTTGAATGAACTTTGCATTCTAAATAAGCTAAAGAATCCATTAAAACAGGTAAACCTAATGTTTTTTCTTCACATAAAACATTTTCAAAAGGGTTTTCTATTTTGGGATTTGCAAAAGCACCTACAAGTTTCATAGTTTCTTTTGTCATGATATTAACTACAAAAGCTTTTGACTCCATAACACCATCAAAAGAAGCTCTACCTTTTTTCATTGCAACAGAAACAATAGGAGGATCAAAAGAAACTTGACCTAAAAAAGAAGCTGTAAAACCAATCGGATTTCCGTCTTTTTTTGATGTTACTACATGTAAACCAGATGCTACTTTTCCTAATGCTTTACCAACTGCTTCCTTGTTTTCCATAAAAACTTAAAACTCCAAAAAATAAGATTATAAACCACTTAATTATACATTATGAAAGGACTTAAAGTTATTTAATTTCTGCTTTGTTATAACAAAAATTATACTAATTTGATAAATAACTTAGCTATAATTTAATAATAGTATTGTTTTAGTTATTTTATAGATCAGGATAAATATGAAAAATCTCAATAAAACTGGTAAAGAATTGCTTTTAGATCCAAGAGGAAATAAAGGAACTTCTTTTACTATGGAAGAACGTGAAAAATTAGGTCTTTTGGGATTATTACCTCCAAGAGTTTTTTCTCAAGAAACAAAAATGATTCGTGTATTAAAAAATTTCCAAGATGCTCCTACCGATATTGGTAAATATGTCTTTTTAACAGCTCTTCAAGATAGAAATGAAAGTCTTTTTTATCGTTTTGTAATAGATAATATTAATGAAGCTATGCCTATTATTTATACCCCAACTGTTGGAGAAGCTTGTATAAAATATAGCCAAGTCTTTAGAAGACCAAGAGGAGTTTTTATTTCTATTAATGATAAAGGTAAAATAAAAAATATCTTAAGAAACTGGAATGAAGACGATATCAGAATGATTGTCGTTACTGATGGTGAGAGAATTTTAGGTTTAGGTGATTTGGGTGCAAATGGAATGGGTATTCCAACAGGAAAATTAGCTCTTTATACAGCTTGTGGAGGAATTGATCCATCATGGTGTTTACCTATTTCTATTGATGTTGGAACTAATAATGAAAACCTAATTGATGATCCTGTTTATATTGGTTTACAACAAAAAAGAGTTCGTGGTCAAGAATATGATGAATTACTAGATGAGTTTTTTCATGCAGTTAAAGAAGTTTATCCAAAAGCAGTAATTCAACTTGAAGACTTTGGAAATGTAAATGCCTTTAAATTATTGAATAAATATAGACATGATTTTTGTACTTTTGATGATGATATACAAGGAACTGCGGCTGTAGCCCTTTCTGGTATATATACTGCAAGTAAATTAAGTGGCTCTTCTTTAAAAGATCAAAAAATATTGTTTTTGGGTGCTGGTGAAGCAGGAATAGGAATAGGAGATTTAATTGTTTCAGCATTAGAAGCTGAAGGGATTTCAAAAGAAGAAGGAAGAGCAAAATGCTGGTTTTTTGATTCTAAAGGATTAGTAGTAAAAAGTAGAACAGACTTGGTAGAACACAAAAAACACTTTGCACATGATTTTGATTTTACAAATGATTTTAAAGAAGCTATTGAAAAATTAAGACCTACTGCAATTATAGGAGTTTCTGGACAACCTCAAAGCTTTACTAAAGAAATGATTGAGTTAATGAGTGAAATTAATCAAAGCCCTATTATTTTTGCTCTTTCTAACCCTACTTCAAAATCTGAATGTACAGCAGAACAAGCTTATTCATGGTCAAAAAACAGAGCTATATTTGCATCTGGGAGTCCATTTGAAGCTTTAATTGTTAATGGAAAAAGAGTTGTTCCTGGACAATGTAATAATGCCTATATTTTCCCAGGAGTTGGTTTAGGAGTTATTTTATCTGGAGTTAAAATTATAACAGATGAAATGTTTTGTGCAGCAGCAAAAGAATTAGCAAATCAGGTTACTGAAATAGATTTATCAAAAAGTAGAATTTTCCCATCATTAAAAAGAATTAGGGATGTTTCTGCTCATATTGCTACAGCAGTTGCAAATGTTGCTTTTGATAGTGGTTTGGCTAATATTGAAAAACCTGGGAATCTTTTTGAATATATTAAATCAAAAATGTACGATCCAATAGATTAGTTTTTTTATTTATCTTGAATATTTATTATTCAAGATAATATATTAAATTATTGCAAGATATTGTAAAAATAGTACCTAATATTATTTTTGTTAGCATTTTTTCCACGACAGAATGTCATTTTTATTTTATAACATTAGAATTATATCAAATTTGTCTTGAACATGATTATGCAAGATGAGACGATTAATAGGATAGGATAATAAAAATCATCTAAACAAAATAAAAACCACGATAAGATTTTTTTGTTCTAAATCTTATCATGGTAATCTCATGAATCTAATAAATCCTGTTCAAGACAAGATTAAGCAGGAAAACAATATAAACAATAACTAATATCAAATTTACAATCTGTTCCATTCCCAAGTGTTCCATCTGAATTTGAAACAACTAGAACAGCATTTTTAAAATTAGATCCAAAATTGAGAAACGGATAAATTTTAGAAAACTCTAAATTTAAAGCTATTTTATCTACAAATGAATTTTCATGTTCAGAACTTATATTATTAGGGTTATTTTCATCTAAATACAACGGTAAAACTATAGGATTATCAGAACTATCAAAAAATAAAACTCTAGCTTTTAAAGATGAACCACAAGATGATTTTATTTCTAATCCTAAAGTTTTAGGTCTATTTTTTGTATCATTTGTATAGAAATTATAATATTTTGTAGAATTATTTTTAAGAGTAAATGATGGAAGCGTTTTTTTGTTATTTGTAGCATTTAAAAACGTTTGATCAATAGAAATTCTACTTGCTTGCTCTATATCAAATCTATCTCCTAAATAGGCATGAAAAGCATATTGATGATACTTGTTCAAATGTAAATTATCAAAAATATCTACTATATATGTATCTTTTGGTGTTTTAACAGGATCAAAATTACTATTACTTTCTTTAAAAATTTCTTCTGTTGTTTTTATATGCCCTAAAAAAGTAAAAAATCCTACATTTGAGTAGTTTTTTTGATATTCTTCTTCAGGTGGATTTATATTTAACATGTTAGAATTTTTTAAATTGTCTAATCCTAAATTTAATCTAGTAAGATAATTTCCAGTTGAACGAGAATTTTTTTTAGCAGATCTTGAAGCCATATGTTGAGCAGAAGATTCAGTAACCCATAAAGGAACAGAAGCAACTTTTTTTTGGGTATTTTTAGCATTTTGAAATACATGCCAAACTTCATGCTGAATTGTATCACCTGTCCCACCATAAGGATCAAGATCAATACGAGAACCTCTTTCACCTTCTGCTTTAGTTATGGATATTCCATCAATATTTAGAGATGAATTTCTTATGTTTACTTCTACCCACCCTTCAGTTTTACTATTAAAGTTTTTAAAATCACTTTCTTTTAATTTATTTAAAGGTGAAAAATGGTTATAAGCTTCAGCAAATTTATCTTTTACTTCATTAATATCTCCTCCAAATGGATTTAAAGTATGAAAATCTTTGTTAGAATACGTAATTTTAAATATCGCTACATATTCTGTTCCTTTTGTGTTAAATTTTTGAACTTGAAAGTTATTTGAAATAGGAACTTCGACTAAAGTAGCATTATATCCTGCATCAGGTAATACATCAGAAGACATAGTTTTTGAATAATATTTAAAACTTTTTACATAAGTTGGCATATTATCTGTCCAATATTTAAGTTCGATATTTCTTCCATTGGTTGTTGATTGAAAATCCCAAAAAATCTTATCATCACTATTTCTCCAATTAATTAAAGAAGGATGATTATTACCTAATCTAGCTTTATTTGTTTCTAAATAAAAGATAGCATCTTTTTTTAATTCCAAGCCAAATGGTTCTAATTTAACAACAGAACTAGTAAAATCATATTCAGGTTTACCCTTAAGTTTATATATATCTCCTAGATATGATTTGTGAGATGCACCATAAATAATTTCAGGAGCTTCTTTTTCTTGCGTTATAGAAATAAAAATATCTTTATCCAAAGCACCTTCAGGTATTTCAATTTTACCAACCCCAGTTAATGAAACAATTCCACCTTTTACACCAATAAGATTTACTCCATCAGGATATTCAAAATCATTTGCATTACTTGTTTTATAACCTCGTAAAATAAAATTGCTTAAACCTTCATTGGTTAAATTTAGTACATAATTATTTCCATTTTCTGTTTTCCATTCACTAGGTACATTCAAAGCTCTTTTTCCTACGTTATACCAAGTTCCATCTTCTTTTTCACCCGTGTACCAAGTTCCATTATTGTAATGATCTTTTTCATTTTTATCATTCTTATCATCTTTACTATCATTGGTATCAAATTTTTTATCATCAGAATCTTTTTTATTCTCTGATTCTTTTTTATGCTCATTTTCCTTTTTTTCTTTCTCAAAAATAGCTTTTCTTTCTTTTTTAGTTAGTTGCTTAATTTCTTGTTTTATATAATATAGTTTATCTTCTACTGTTATTTTACCTAAACTTGGTACTTTTTTATCATCATCTTTATCTGGAACGCCTAAAAAATAATTTACTGCATTTTCTGGTATTTCTATTATTGCATTTCCATCTGTCCCATCATTATCTATTACACTAAATTTTATCCCTTTTTTTACTGTTAGTTTAAAATTGCCATTTAATGGAATCTTTACTGTATTTTTATTTATTTTCTTTGGGTTAACTTCAAATGAAAATTTAAAACTTTTTCCATCTGATAATTCTTTTACCATACTCAATGGTTTTAAAGGTACTTTACTTTCAAATGTTATTAATTGCTCTGCTACATTATCATTTCCATTTGTTAATTTAAAATTTACTTTTTCTATTGGTATTTTAAAAGCACAAAAATTCTTACTATTTAAATTATTGCAAGATATTGTAAAAATAGTACCTAATATTATTTTTGTTAGCATTTCTATTCTTTTTATTTTATAACATTAGAATTATATCAAAATTGTCTTGAACATGATTATGCAAGATGAGATGATTAATAGGATGGGATAATAAAAATTATCTAAACAAATGAATCTAATAAATCATGTTCAAGACAAGATTAAACACAATATAAACAATAAGTAACATCAAAATCACAATTTGTTCCATTACCACTTGTTCCATCTGAATTTGAAACAACTAAAACAGCATTTCTAAAATCAGTACCAAAATTTATAAATGGATATTTTTTGTTAAAATCTAAATTTAAAGCTATTTTATCTGTAAAAAGACTAAATACAGAACTATCTATTAAGTTTGGGTTATCATCATTAAGATATTGAGGTAAAACAATAGGTTTATCTAAGTTATCAAAAAATAAAACTCTTGCTTTTAAAGATGAACCACAAGATGATTTTATCTCTAATCCTAATGAATTAGATCTATTTTTATTATCATTTGTATAGAAATTATAATATTTTGTAGAATTATTTTTAAGAGTAAATGAGGGGAGAGTTTTTTTATTATTTGTAGCATTTAAATATATTCTAGTTCCATTAATTTTACCTGATTTATATATATCAAATCTATCGCCCATATATGAATGAAATGCATAGTTATGAAAATTATTTAATGATAAATCATCTATTATTTTTGTCATAAATTTATCACAATTTTCTGAATTACAATCAATATTGTTTACATTTGTTTCTTTGTTTGTTATATATGTCATATATGAAACTTTTTGATATCCAAAAGGATCTGTCTTATTGTCATATAAATCAAGCGGTAGAGATAATTCTAAATTAGTTAAAGATGCACCTAATACGTCTTGGTAATGTGTTTCAGTATAATTATTGTATTTTGAGTTATAATATTTTTTAAAAACTCTTGCTCCCATGTGTTCCGCAGATGATTCAATTAGCCACCTTTTTTCTCCAAATCCCAAATCTGTTGGGAAAGGATTGTAACCATCAAGTGATTGAATACCTATTAAATATAAATATCTTCCTGCTCCAACAAAACCTATTTGAAAAGCATGCCAAACTTCATGTTCTATTGATGGCTCAGTATCTTTTATTGTTATTGTAGGTGAAAAAGCCCCATTAATTTCAGTTATTGCATCTTTAGTAAAATCAGCTTTTATTGATATAATTAATTTACCCGATAAGCTTGTTATTTTAGGCTTTGTTACCTTCAAAAAATCTGTATAGTATTTATATGAATTACTAACTCTTTCTTCAATAATACTTGCAGATGAAAAACTTGTTTTATTTTGATTATATGAAATAATTGCGTCTTTTGTAACTATTTCTTGATTAGGATCTTGAGGATTAGCTTGTATTTTGAAAGGGTCTTCATCACCAAATATAACCCATGAATCATCAGGGTTTATATGTGTACCTATTACTTTAAATACTAAAGTAAATTCTGATAATAGAGCAGAAGAATCATATTTTATTTTTTTTGTATTATCATTTAAATCACCTGAATAATATAAAAAAGATTGAAATTTTTCAGAATACTTTTGTGTTCTCCATTCAATTAAAGCGGCTTGGTTTTTTCCTAGTCTTTTTGTATCTGTTTCTAAATAAATTACAGCTTGTTTATTTAATTTTAATCCCATAGGTTCAATTTTTACGACTGGACTGATATAATCGTCAATTCTTTCTTTTGTTACATAACCCAACATTTCAGGGGCTTCTTTTTCTTGTGTCATAGAAATAAAAGTATCTTTATCCAAAGCTCCTTCAGGTATTTCTATTTTACCAACGCCAGTTAATGAAACAATTCCACCTTTTACACCAATAAGATTTACTCCATCAGGATATTCAAAATCATTTGCATTACTTGTTTTATAACCTCGTAAAATAAAATTGCTTAAACCTTCATTGGTTAAATTTAGTACATAATTATTTCCATTTTCTGTTTTCCATTCACTAGGTACATTCAAAGCTCTTTTTCCTACGTTATACCAAGTTCCATCTTCTTTTTCACCCGTGTACCAAGTTCCATTATTGTAATGATCTTTTTCATTTTTATCATTCTTATCATCTTTACTATCATTGGTATCAAATTTTTTATCATCAGAATCTTTTTTATTCTCTGATTCTTTTTTATGCTCATTTTCCTTTTTTTCTTTCTCAAAAATAGCTTTTCTTTCTTTTTTAGTTAGTTGCTTAATTTCTTGTTTTATATAATATAGTTTATCTTCTACTGTTATTTTACCTAAACTTGGTACTTTTTTATCATCATCTTTATCTGGAACGCCTAAAAAATAATTTACTGCATTTTCTGGTATTTCTATTATTGCATTTCCATCTGTCCCATCATTATCTATTACACTAAATTTTATCCCTTTTTTTACTGTTAGTTTAAAATTGCCATTTAATGGAATCTTTACTGTATTTTTATTTATTTTCTTTGGGTTAACTTCAAATGAAAATTTAAAACTTTTTCCATCTGGCAACTCTTTTACCATTTTTAAACTTTTTATTGGTACTTTACTTTCAAATGTTAACATTTTAGGTTGAATAGGTGTATTTTCACTTAATTTAAAATTTACTTTTTCTATTGGTATTTTAAACTTTTCATTAGTATTATTTACATTAGCAGTATTACTACATGAAATTACAAGCAATCCACTTAATAAACTTGTTAATATCTTTTTCATATTTTAATTCCTTTTTATTATTATTTATAATACCAATTATTTACACAAAAAGTCTTTTAACTTATTTTTTGCATCATCTTCGACAGAAATGATTGCATCTGTAGTTTTATTTTTTATTCCACCAGAAGAAATTTTTATTGCTTTCAATTTATTTTTTG
>JBBTGK010000099.1:0-10383 GCA_038060635.1 Cyanobacteriota bacterium
GCTCTAATTTTACTTTGCTATTATAATTTTTTATCGAACTCAGGTTATTTAGTAAGAAGTAAAAACTAACTATATAAGAATCACTCATCATATTTTTTCTTCTTAAAAACTTGAAATATTAAAATTAATACCTTGGTTTTTAAAACTAACTTTTAACTCTTTTTTTTCTAAATTCATCTTTTTATTGTTCAAATTTCTTATAACTGAACTTGTTTCCCAAATTTTTATACCTAAAGATGAAGCCCATACACTTAATCCCAATATAGAGAAAAAATTAACTCCATCACTCATATTTGAACTAGATGATTTTACTACATTAAAGCTAGAAAAAACGGTAGAAATAGCTGTTATTAATATTGGTAAAATTAACATAACAAAATCTAATTTTAGAAAAAACCACCCTTCATCTGATTCTCCTAACCAAAAATGCCCAACACCAAAACTTGGAATTATAGATAAAATTATAGCAATTAACCCTTCTAAATTATTATTATCTGGTGAAAATAAGTTTACTATCGGATTATCAGTTTTTTCTGTTAAAAAAAAGCTATAATTTTTATCCAAAGCAATTTTTTCTTCAAGTGCATATCCTTTAAGATTAAAATTAAAGAGCATTGTTATTAAAACAAAACTGGATATAAAATTTTTTTTCATTATACAACCTCATAATAAAATTTATTTATTTTCATAGTAAAATTTGGCTATTTTATCTTTATTATCTTTTTTAATTGATGCAATTACTTCATATTTACCTAATTTTTTTAGATTAAAAGTTGATGCATAAAATCCCATCTTATTTTCAAGTATTTTAGTTTCTTCTTTTTTATCAGGAGCAATAATTTTTACTTTTACTTTTGAATCACTTATCATTTCATTTGTTTTATTATTATTAACAACAATATCTAAATGATAATTTCCTTTTGATAAATTAAAGTTTTTAGTAGTATTTTTTGAATAAGTCATATTACAAATAGGACAATTTTCTTTTTTTTCAGAAACAGCAAAAGGGTGCATACTACAAGCATAAAGATCTTTTTTAACTAAATTTTTAATAGTTTTATTTACTTCATTTAAATTAGTTAAATAGAACTTAACGTTTAAATCATCAACTTTAATTTCTTTTGTAGCTTTAGAATTTTTTTCATGAGACATTCCATTATGTGTAATTTGAAATGGTTTAATTACTTCAGCAAAAGCACTACTTGAAATAACTAAAACTGAAATGGCACTTAAAATACTAATTTTTTTCATAATTTTTCCTTTTAATATATTTTTTCTAAAAATCTAAGCTTAATTTATATTTTATTTTTACATTAAATTTCCTTTCCAATATCATATTCATGAACCATGAAAAAAATGACAGGTATAATAATCAATACTAATACAGTTGATGAAATAATACCCCCAATTAAAGGTGTTGCTAATGGTTTCATAACATCTGAACCTGTACCAGTACTTACCATAACAGGTATTAGACCAATCAGATTTATTAGAGCAGTCATTAATTTAGGTCTTAATCTTAATACAGCTCCATTCATTACAGCTTCATTTAAATCAATTATAGATATTTTTTTAATCAATTTTTTCTTTTCATCTAAGGCATCATTAAGATAACTAAGCATTATTACCCCTGTTTCTGTAGCAATACCAACTAAAGCAATAAAACCTACTGCTACTGCAACACTAAAATTATAGTTAAGAAAATACATTAGAATAATGCCACCAATTAGAGCAAATGGTACAGATAAGACTACAATAAAAGTATCTCTTAAAGAATTAAAAGTAAAATATAATACTATTATATTTATTAATAAAACGATTGGAATTACAATTTGAAGCCTATTTTTTGCTCTTATTTGATTTTCATATTGACCACTCCATGAAAAATAGTAACCTGGTGGCATTTTTAAATTTTTAGTCAAAACTTCATTTGCTTCTTTTACAAAAGTACCAATATCTCTATCTCTAACATTAAGATAAACAAGGTTTCGCAAAAGACCTTTTTCACTATTAATCATACTTGCACCTTCAGATATTTTTATTTTTGTTAATTGAAGTAATGGTATTTTTCCTTGCATTGTATCAACAAAAACTTTATCTAATGACTGTAAATTATCTCTATAATCTTTTTGATATCTTACCCTAATAGGGAATCGTTCTCTTCCTTCAACAGTATAAGAAATATTCATCCCACCTATAGCAGTCTCAATTACTTCTTGTATATCTTCTAAACTTGCTCCATATTGAGATGATTTTTCTCTATCAATAGAAATATCAATATATTTACCAGATACAGTCCTTTCAGAGTATAAATCAGTAGCTCCTCTTATATTTTTTATAATGCTTTCAGCATGGCTTGATAATTCACCTAGTAATTTTAAATCTTTACCATAAATTTTTAAACCTAAATCGGTTCTTACTCCTGTAGCAAGCATATTTATACGATTTATAATAGGTTGAGTCCAAGCATTAGAAACTCCAGGTATTTGTAATTGTTGATTTAGTTCAGAAATAATGTCATTTTTAGTTAATCCTTTACGCCATTCATTTTGCTGTTTTAACATAATAATTGTTTCCGACATATTTAAAGGAGATGGATCTGTAGGTGTTTCGGCTCTTCCAACTTTACCTAAAACATATTTTACCTCTGGATAATTACTAATTATTTTATCTTGAATCTGAATAATTCTTTTTGCTTCTGTAATATTAATATCTGGTAAAGTTGTCGGCATAAATAACAAACTACCTTCATCAAGAGGAGGCATAAACTCACTACCTATTCTTTTTGCTATAGGGATTGTTAAAATCATAGATAATAAAGCTAAAATAATAGATATTTTTTTAAATCTTAGACAAATATTCAAAATTGGTCTATAAAAGAAAATAAAAAACTTTGAAACAGGATTTTCGTCTTCAGGTTTAAATTTTCCTTTTAAAAAAATAGTCATCATAACAGGAACAAAAGTTACTGTAAGAAATAATGCACCAATCATTCCAAAAGTTTTAGTAAAAGCTAATGGAGCAAAAAGTTTACCTTCTTGTCCTTCTAAAAGAAAAACTGGTGAAAAAGAAATAATTATTATTAGAATAGAAAAAAATAAAGGTTTACCTACTTGTTTAGCAGAATCTACTATTATTTCAAAATATGGTTTCCCTTCATCATTATTAGAAAGATTACGATAAGCATTTTCAACCATTACAATTGCAGAATCGGCAAGATCTCCTACTGCAATAATTATTCCTCCTAATGACATAATATTAGCGGTTACTTTAAAATAATACATAAAAATAAAAGAAATAAGGATAGCTACCGGCATAGTAGTAATAATTAAAAAAGAACTTCTTACATGACCCAAAAACATTAAAATAACAATACTTACAACAACACCTTCTTCAGTAAGAGAGTTATTTAAGGTATTTACAGCCCCTTTTATTAGTTCTGAACGATCATACGCTGTTTCTATTGTTACTCCCTTTGGAAGCCCTTTAGAAATTTCTTTTATTTTTTCTTTTACATCATTAATAACTTTTTGAGCATTTTCTCCTTGACGCATAACAATAATACCGCCAACAACTTCGCCTTTTCCGTTTTCATCTAATAAACCTCTTCTTAAATCTCCACCCATTTGAACGGTAGCAATATCACGAACATATATAGGTACTCTATTAGGAGAATAATCAATTAATATATTTTCGATATCTTTAATAGATTTTATATATCCTAATCCTCTAATCATATATTCTCTATCATTAGATTCTATTATTTTTCCACCCACATCTTTATTGCTAGTTTTAATTGCTTCAATAACCTTTTTAAGAGGTATTTTGTAAGAATAAATTTTATTAGGATCAATATCTATTTGATACTGTTTTATAAAACCACCAATACTTGGAACTTCTGCAACACCAGAAACAGAATTAAGTTGATATTTTATATACCAATCTTGAATAGATCTTAATTGAGCTAAATCATATCCCTTACCTTTTACTGTGTACCAATAAACTTGACCTACTCCTGTACCATCAGGTCCTAAAGTTGGCGTAACATTTTCAGGTAATAAATTTTTTATTGAAGTTAGCTTTTCTAAAACCCTACTTCTAGCCCAATAAATATCAACATTATCATCAAAAATAACATAAATCATTGAGAAACCAAATGCCGAACTAGCTCTAACATCTTTAACGTTTGGTAACCCTTGAAGATTAGAAGAAAGGGGATAAGTAATTTGATCTTCAATAATTTGAGGGCTTCTTCCTTCCCAATCTGTATAAACAATTACTTGATTATCACTTAAATCTGGGATTGCATCAATAGGTATCTTATATAAAGCCCAAACACCCCATAAAACTAAAAAAAATGTTATTAATAATATAATAAATCTATTTTTGGCAGAATATTCAATAATTTTATCTATCATAATAAATTACATTTTCATATTTGACATGCCAATATCTTTTTCAGATTTTACTTGATTCTTAGGTTTTTGATCATGATTGTGTTGAGATCCAGCAGTTTTTATTTCACTTTCAGAATCAAGTAAATAACCACCTGATACAACAACATTATCATTTTCTTTTAAACCAGAAGTAATAGAATAATTATCACCATTTATTTCACCTATTTTTATGTTTTTAGGTGTATATATACCTTCTTTTTCCTCTACCCAAACTATATTTTTTTTCCCAGTTATAATTACTGCTGTTTTAGGTAAAAGCATTTTTTTTCCTAAATTTATTTTTATTTTTAACTTTACACTCATTTCAGGTTTTAATTTTTTAGACATATTATCCACATTCATTCTTATTTTTAATGATTTTGAATCGCTTTCTAACATAGGGTAAATATAATCTATTTTTGTTTCTATAATTTCATCATTAAAACTACTTGAAGTTATAATAACGTCTTGGTTTACCTTAAGGTCTTTTATGTCTTGTTCATTTATATTTCCTTCTACCCAAAGATTAGATAAATCTGCTAATTCAAACGTAGATTCTCCAGCTTGAACGTATTGACCTTTTACAACATTCTTTTTTATGACAGTTCCTGATTCAGAAGAAAAAATAGGTATATTAGGTTCTGTTTTTTTAGAGGTTTTTAAATTATTTACTTGATTTTCTGTTAACCCCATAAGTAAAAGTTTTTGTTTAGATGATTCTAAAATCTCTTTTGCAGATTGTGAAATATCATTAAATTTACTATCTTTTAGTTTTAAATAACTCTCATTTGCTTGTAAAAACTCTTGTTGAGCAGAAAAAATCTCTGGACTATAAATATCAAAAATTTTTTCTCCTTTAGAAATATTAGCTCCTGTTGTATTTATATAAAGTTTGTTGATTCTCCCTGCTATCCAAGAAGACAATCGATACATTTTTTTTTCATCAAAAGTTACTTTTCCTACAGCATCTATTTCTTTAATCATATTCTCATATTTAGCTTTTTCTACTTTTACATTGGCCATTATTTTTTGTGATGAAGATAAGCTTATTTCTTTCATATTACCTTTAGAATCAATATTCTTAGGTTTTATTTTTTTTACCAAAGTCATACCACAAATAGGACAACTGCCTGGTTTATTAGATATAACCGAAGGGTGCATTGGACAAGTATATAATTCTTCTGCATCATTATGTTTATGTTCTGTTTTTTCTTTATTTGTATCAATAAGAGCTTTATCTGACTGAATTTTAAAAGAATTTTCTTTTTTAGTATCATCTTTTTTATCATCTTCTTTATTACAAGCTTGAAATAAAGAAAAAAGAGTAAGTAATAAAAGAATTTTTCTATTTAAGTTAATTCTCATTATTTTATTTCACTTCCTATTTCAAATTCAAGTTCTGCAATATTTTTTTCATGTTCGATTAAAATCATTTGTATTTCCATCTCACTTTCAATAATTTCTCTTTGAGTATCTAACAAAGACATAAATTCAATCTTACCTGTTTGATAGTTAACTAGTGAAGACTTTAAGGCTTGTTGAAGTTGGGGTAAAATACCATTAACAAGATAATCATATTTTTCTTCATTTTCATTAATTTTACTAATAATAGTAGCTAAATTAAAAGATTTATTGTTTTCTAAATTTTTTATATTTGATAAAAAAGCTTGATATGTATATTTTTTTTCTTCTATCATTTTTAGTTGTTTGTCTTTATACCAAATAGGTAAATTAAAACTAAGTCCTAATGAAATTAAATCTGATCTATCTGGTGCTATTGTATAAGCAAGCATAAAATCAAAATCAGGAATGGTTTCAAGTTCAGCTTTTTTTATTTCATATTCTGCAATATTTTTTTCATACTCAGCTTTTTTTATTTCAGTTGATTTATAAGCTAATTTTCTTAATTTTTCAAAATCTAAATCTATTTTACTTAGTTTTATTTCTTTAACATCATTTATTATTGAAAAAATAGGTTTATAAATTAATTTATTTATTTCTAACTTAGCTCTATCCTTTTTTTTGTTTAATTCAATTAAGTTTTTATTTATTTTTGAACCTTCAATATTTATTTTTATAATTTCTTGTTGAGTTGCAGTACCTGTTATATATTTGGTTTGGATAATTTTGGATAATTCTTTAAGAAGAGCTTTATTTCTATTTTGTAATTCAATTATTTTATTAAGATAATAAAATTCATAATATACATTTTTTACATTCATTTTAATTGAATTTACTTTTTCCAAAAACATTTGTTTTTCAATTTCACTCATAGCAATAGCTATTTTTTCTTTAAGAATTAATTTCTCAGAATAAACCGTTTTTTGAGAAATAGACAAAGAAAGTGCTGTCATCATACTACTTCCAAAAGCAATTGCATTTGTTGGTAAATTCATACTATTAAGGCTAATCATAGCATCATCAAGTGATTTTTCTTGAGGTATTTTAAAAAGACTAACTTGATATTTTAAAGATAAACTTTTTATTTCAGGATTGTTTTCTAAAGCATTTTTTATTAACTCATTAATATCTAAGTTTTTTTGAATTGCAAATGATGGTAATTGTAAAATTAACAGAAAAAATAGAGCTAATATATTTTTCTTAATCATAATAGTTTTGTATAATCAAAGCTTTTTTTCATAATATTACTATTCAATCATAAAATTTAACATCATTCCATCATCTTCATGTTCAAGATTATGACAATGAACAAGATATTTTCCTTTATTTTCTGGAAAATTAATAATAATTTTTACTTTTTCTTTTGGCATTAATAAAATAGTATCTTTAAATCCTTTTTCTATTGCTAATAAATTATTTCTTGCACCACTTCTTTCCAAAACTTGGAATTGAACATTATGTAAGTGCATGGAATGTATTTCATCTCCTGTACTATTATCAAATTCCCAAATTTCATTACTACCAGCTTTAACTATTTCATCAATTCTATTAATATCAAATACTTTTTTATTTATAGTATGCATTGCCATTCCCATTGTATTTTTAATATTCATACTTCCATGATTCATTTGATTAGTATTTCCCATCATAGGAATACCATTAATATCAAAAATTCTAGTTTTTACAGATGAAGAGGTCGGAATAATATCAATATTAGATAATTTTTCAGGTATTTTAAAAGTATTTTCTTCCTTATTCTTGATACTTAATTTTAATATTTTAAAAGCCTCTTTACCTTGACTAAGACTACCTTCAAAAATATTACTTTGTAGATATGTTTCGCTACCTATTTCATATTTAGAAAAATCAACTAAAATATCAGCTCTTTCTCCTGGTGATAATAATAAAGAGGATACTTCTTCTGCTTTGGATAATAAGCGACCGTCTGAACCAATAACACTAAATTTAGCATTATTACTAAATGCCAAATTATAAACTCTTGCATTTGAGCCATTAAGAATTCTAAAACGATAATATCTAGTAGAAACATTAAGATTAGGTGATAATTCTCCATTAATCAAAATATCTTTACCCATAAAACCTGTCATAACATCATTCATATTTGGATTATAATCTAAAGAATTTTCATTTAATTTTTTATCTTGAATAACTAATGGTATTTCATAATTCCCTGATGGTAAATTTAATTTTTTTTCTTCATCATCATTCACTATAAAAACTCCTGCCAAACCCAAATAAGCTTGTTTTGATGTTTTCCCATGAGGATGTGGATGATACCAATACATTCCAGCTCTTTGGTTTATTTTAAAACTATAGTTGAAGGAATCTCCTTCTTTTATAACATTTGATGGATAACCATCCATTTTTGATGGTGCTAGTAAACCATGCCAATGAATATTTGTTTCTTCAGTTAGTTTATTTTTTAAAGTTATATTTAAATCATCACCTTTTTGAGCAATTATAGTTGGCCCTAAAATACCATTTTCAGTATAACCAAGTACTTTTATATTTTTACCATTAATTGATGTTGTAAGATTTTGAGCAGTAAGAATATAATTTTCATTAGCTTTAATATTTTTAGGAATGCTTAAATTTTTTGTAAAATTATTTTGTTGAATTTGTATATTATTTTCATTTGATTTATCTATTGAATTTTTATCGTTTGAACAAGATACAATAATTGAAGATAAAATAATTGTTCCAATTAATAATTTTAGTTTATTCATAATCTACGCATTAATTTTTTCATAATATTATATATTTAAGTCTATAGGATTACAGTAAGGATAATGTCAAGTAAATATTAAAATATTAAAGCCTCTTATTCTAAATGAATAAAAGGCTTTTTAAGTAATTTTAGTTAAGTAAAATTAGAAATAAACTCCCATTGAAAGCATTCCTTCAAGTCTTGAACTTGAAGCAGCTCCAGCAGCATCTTTAAAAACTTGATTTTCTGTATTATTAGCAAGCATTAATTGTCTTCCTTCAAGTCTTAGATAAGAATTATCTGTAGGCTTAAATTCTAATCCTGCTGTTACTCCTAATCCATTTGTTCCAACTGTTAATACTTTTTTATCATCATTCGTCATTTCTCCTCTTAAACTAAGAGCAAAGTTTTTATTAATAGCATATTTACCAGATAATAAACCTGAATAATAAAGGTTACTCATAGCATTAGATTTCATTGCAATATCAACAGAAGCTTTTAAACTAAGTGGATCTATTGGTTGATAAGATAAATTTAAGTTATTAAATGCAAGAAAAGTAGCAGGATCTCCAGCTTTTTCTTCATTTCCGATACTACCAGAATCAGTTATATTAAATGAAGCATTAGGAGAATAACTTAATAACCATCCTAAAGATTTATCATTATTATTATCTTCAATAATTCCTAAACCATTCAAAACATGAAGACAAGCTTCAAATTGATCAACTGGTTTATATGAAATTTTTACTCCAGATTGATAAAATGGTTCATACATTGTTGTTAAAGATAAAAGACTTAAATGATTATTTTTTGGTAAAAGAGATTCAACTCCAATATGTGTTAAAAATATACCTGCATCTATCCATAAATTATCATAAGCTTTAATACCAGCATAAGCTTCTTGAATAGGTAAATATTCTGTTGTCCATGATTGTAAAGGAGTTGTACCATAAGCTAATGTAAATCTTCCTCTATACCAATCAGCATTTTTACTTACAGAAAGTTGAGCCATATTTAAATTAAATTCATTTTTTCTAAAACCTAATGCATTAAGACCTCTATTATTAGTAGCTCTTTTTTTATCTTTTGAAGTATCAAACATTACATTTGAATCATTATCCATTGCAATATAAGAATCTATATAACCTTCTAATTTTATAGGTTCTTCTGCTGCTTTAGCAGAAATAGAAAAAGAAGATAAGATAAATGCACTAATTGTTAGCATAAAAACTTTTTTTGTGTTCTTCGTTGAAAACTGCATATTTTTTCACCTCGTTATGAATGAAATATTTATAATTAATTAAAATATAAATTAAAATGGGATATTTTTCTGTGATTAAAAAACTTGAATAAAAAATGAATTAATCTTTTGTAATTTCAAAAACTTGAATTCGATTATTTCCTCGATCAAGTACAAATATTTCAAAATCTTCACTTATAACAACACTTTCAGGGTCAATAAATTTACCATTATCAGTTCCTTTAGTTCCAAAATGAGCTAAATAGTTTCCATTTTGATCAAAAATTTGGATTCTATGAGTAAGTTTTTCTGCAACATAAATATTTCCAAACTTATCAGTAGAAATGTTTCTTGGTACTGTAAATTCACCTAAACCTAATCCTCTTTTACCGAAGTTAAACAAAGCTCTTCCTTCTTTACTATTTATTTGTATTTTGGGGATAGCATTATCTAAAACAAAAAGTCTATTATTATAATATGTTAATGAAATAGGTGATTTATATTCATCTAATTTAGCAATATTTTTAATAAAAATTCCTTTAGTATCAAAAATTTTTATTAAAGCAGATTCATGATCA
>JBBTGK010000100.1:0-14753 GCA_038060635.1 Cyanobacteriota bacterium
CTTCCTAATATTTATTTTATATTATTTATTATCTACTAAGTCTCTACAATGTTTAAAGGTTATTTTATTAATAACAACAAAATTTTATAAAATAATTAAAATAATTCATTGTTTTTTTTAGGAATCATAAACTGTGTAATTATATCTATTTCTTTTTTATTTTCTAATGTCAATAATAAAAATGAAATAAAATTATCTACCAATCTACCTGTTTTAAGAACTTGAGATGATAATTTTAATAACGATTTTCTATCCTTTATTCTAAAAAGTAATCTTATTATCGAACTTAATATTTTCTCTCTTGATAAATAAATATTTGTACCATCTAAAACTTCTATTATTGTATCTATTTCTTGAGTATAAGCACAAATAAAACAGATATATTCAGCTAATTCATTATTTAAATAACTTGAAATATCTAAATCTTTGATAAATAATTTGATTTCATTTTTTAATTTCAATTCTATATTTAAATCTTTATCAAAAATTTTATTCAAAATCATTATTAGTAATTCTTCTGAAAATTTTTCTACTTTTATTCTTCTTATTAAATCAGGTAAATGCTTATTTATATACTCTTCATCATCATAATCTATTTTTTCAAATATTATTGTACATAATAAATCTAATTTTATATTTTCTTCAGGAATTTCTTTTATTTTAGCATTAAATTTATCTAAATATAAGTTTTTACTTTCCTGAATATTTTGATATTTATAAAACTCTGAAATAATTATATAAAACTTACATTTAAAATAATCTTTTTTAAAATAATCAATATTAAAAAAAATATTACTTATTTCCTTAAAATCATACTCTATTTTGACTTTATTTATCCTATCAATTAAATTTTTTAAATAATAAATCTTTTTATCTTCATCTTTTATAGAGTTAAAACAATCAATTAATTCTTGACTTAGTTTATTAGAAATAAATTCTTTTTTTGTTGCAATTAGTTTAATATAAAAAGAAATAATAAAATCCATTTTTTTCTCTTTATCATCCATATTTTTCAATAACTCTAAACAATCGAAAATCAAAGCAGTATCATTTATTGCAGAATCTAAAATTATTTGTTTACTTTCACTTTCATCTGAAACATTGTTTATAATATTATCAATTTTAGTATCTAATTCTTTTGCTTCAATAAGCATATTTGATATTTTTATTTTATTTACTAATAAAGATAAAAGTGATTTAAGTTCTGTTTTATGATAAATATTAGAAATATTATTAATTTCTTCAAATAACTTTAAAACTAATTTTTTATCTTGAAAATAGTTGTTTTTATTAATGAGATGAAAAATAGCTTTATATAGGTAAACTTTATTTTCTTCTATATTCAAATTATCTATAGTTTCAAAAACACTATCAATAAAATATTTGTTATCATAAAAATAACCACTATCGGTTATAAATATAATAAAATTGTAAAGATAATTTGTTTTAGTATTTTCTTCATTAAATATATCTGACTTATTAAATAAAGATATAATAATATCCTTTTTATCTAAAATAAATTCATTTTTTAATAAATTAGAAAGTATTATTATATAAAGTGAACATAAAATAAGTTGAGATTTGATATTTTTATTAGAATTAACTAATAATTTATATATTTCTAAACTTTTATCATTATTATAATACTTATTAATTTGATTTGATAAAAACTCAATAACATCCAAAATATGTATTTCATAACTAGAAGTTCTTACTTCTAATAAAACAACTTTTATTATAGATTCTGATATATCAGATATTTGATATTTTTCATTTAAAAGAGCAATAGAGATAAGACTTTTTGATTTTACACAAGTTAAAGCAAAATTTTCTTCTGAATTAACAATTGTTTTTTGAATTATGTCAATTAATAAGCTATTATCTTTAAATAATGGAGCTATTTTTCTTATCAAATGAATAATTTTATTTTTTATCTCTGGATTTACTATTTTATTTAATAAACTTAGTATTTTATTTAGGATCTCATTTATATTACTTATATTATTAACATTTGAAAGTTCTGAAAAAATATTAGAAATAATATCTAAAATAAGCTCTTCATTTTTCATATTTAATATAATAGATTGTATATTATCTAATAACTCTCTAAAATACACCTCTCTATTATTAATATCTAAAATATCCTTTGATTTATTTATAAATATTAGAATTATTTTTGATATTATTGTATCATTTTCTTTTATTATGGATAAAAATATTTTATTTAATGTTTGATAAGCTAATTCAAATCTTTTTTTGTTTATAAGAAAATTTATAAATGATGAAAGAGCAGAAATTTGTTCAAATGTTGACCCAATAAAATAGGAAAGTTTTAAAATATTTTCTAGGTTCATAGATAAAGAATATTCATCTAAAGTATATATATTTTCTATAAAAAACTTAAATAATTCTTCTTTTAATTTATCATCTTCAATTAATTCTATATTATTAGTTATAAAGTCTCTTTTAAACTCAAAAGAAACATTTTTAGATGAAATAACTAAATAAAGAAATTCTTTTAATAAAAAATTATTTGTGTTACTTGTTATGATTAATTTTTCTGATTTAATAGATTTGTCTAATAATAGGTAATTTATTTTATGTGTAATAGATTCATTAGAAGAAATTTCAATACTATTTACAAAAAAATAAAGTTCAATGATTTTTATATACTCAGGTATTATATTCTCACAATAAGTAGATATTTTTTTAATTATAGGATTTTTTATTCTTTTATCTTTTATTTTTGAAACATAAGGAAATAAACGCTTTATAGTATTAATTTCTTTAACATCAAAAGTTATTATTAAAGCAAATATTTCTTTTATTAATTCAATTAATTTTTTATCATCTTTTACAAATTCCAAAAAACTAATTTTTATATCTATTTTTTCTTGAGTAATTATTTTATTTGACATTAAAAGTAATTTATCTATTAATTCTTGATAAAAAGATATTTTTTCAAAGCTAGATATATTTTTATATAGATATCTAATACAAATTAGTAGTTTATTATTTTTTAAACTATTTGGATTATTATCATCTATAGTCTCTATAATACTATCTATCGCCGATTTTAAATAAGAAAAAGCAATATTATCCTGATTTATATTTATAAACACCTTTGAAAGATTAATATAAAACATAAATTTGTATGATTCATTTTTTATATCATTTCTTTTATTTACTAATTTATCAAAAAATTTATTGTATAAAAACGGGTTTTTAGTAAAATTATAAATATAAATATAATACAATCTATCTTTTAAGTTAGTATTATTAAACTTTTCGATAGAAGTAATAACTTTACTAAAAAATAACTCAACTGTAGATGTATTTTTAAAAGAAGAAACTTTATTTATTAAAGCTTCTAATATAAATGCTCTATCATTTTCATAAAGTATTATTTCAGTTAATTTTATAAATACATCTATTAGTTTTTGAGAATTATAATTTTCTTTTATATATTTTATTAATGTAACACCTTCTTCTTTAGTTTTAGGTAAGTTTATTATATCTATTCCTTCGTTCATTAAAATTTCAGCTGAAATTCTAAATATTAGTTCGGAATATTTTTTATTAATAAAATTTTCAGGGGTATCAATAATTTCTTTTATTATAAATTTATTTTCATTTGTATATTTTTTTTCACTAAATACTAAAGATGTTATTAATAATTGAAGGAATTTTTCTTCAGGTTTATTTATATAAACAAATTTATCTAATAAAAACTTGGTATTTTTAGTTGCAGATAATTCTGATATTTGATTAAGTTCTTTTTTAGATTCTTCTCTTAGATTTTGATATATAAATAAAAACTTTATTATATCAAAAGTATTTACATCATCTTTAGAAAGTTCAAAAATAATTTTTTCTAAATCTTTTAATGTTTCGCTTGGATATAGTTTAAACTTAGATTTTATAAAATTAGTTTGCAATAATAATTTTAATTCATCAATTCTTTTTGCTAAAAAATAATGGTTAGGTAAATTTTTTAAAGTTATAGAAGATATTTTTTTTTCCCAAGGTTCAAAAAAATCAATTATTTTATTATGTAAAAAGATAATTTTTTCTTCTGAAATATTAGAAAGACAAAAGTCTTCATAAATAGCATTTATTAACTTATATCTACCATTTATTTTTAAGATAAAATCACCTGATTTATCTATTATTACATCAATTATTTCTTCTGGTAAATAAATTAAAATTTTTTTTATTTCTTTTTTATTAAATCCTTCTGCACTTATTGAGAGTAAAGAAAAAAAATAAAAATGATAATCAATAAATTTAGGATTAAATTCTAATATTATTTTATTTATTTCTAATATAAATAATTTAAAATTTTTTAATAAAAAGCTTTTTATTTTATTTGCTTGAGATATATCAGTTTTAAAATTTTTTAATATAAAATATTTTGCATATAATGGAATACTATAAGAATTTTTTATTATATCGGATAAAATATTTTCATTTATTTTAGGTATATTTAAATTTATATTTTGATAAAATTTCATAAGTTCTGCTTTAGAAAAATGAGGTAAATAATTAATCACTTTATTTTTAAGTTCTGGAATAGGATAAATTTCTCTTGAAGACATGGTAAATATGAAATATATATTTGATGGAAGAACGTCAGGTATAAACTTATAAATAGAATTAAATCTATCTAATAAATGAATATTTTCTATTATTATTATCTGTTTTTTTTCTTTTTTACTTATATGAGTAAGTAATTTATGAAAACTTATTTCATTATTAAGTTCAAAATTTTTATTGTCTGATGAATTTATTTGATTTACAATTGTATCGAAAGAAAAAGAATCTTTATTTTTATCAGAAATTAATATATTATAAAAAGTTTTATCAGAGTTTATATATTTATTTATCCAATTATTTTGTTCATAAGTAAGTGAATCTAAATTTATTGAAACTTCTTTTTGAGTTATAAGTTTTTGATAATTATTTATTAATGTTGTTTTTCCAATTCCATAAGGGCCAACAATAAAAAAATAGCCGAATTCATTTGAAGTTAAGAATTTTTCTATATTTTCAAACTCTAATGCTCTTTCTATTATTTTATCTTTTTGGTTATATTCATAATCATCATTATCTTCAAAAAATAAACTCAATTGAAAATACTTTGATTTTGTTATATAAAATATAAAAGCATTTAACTCTTCTTGAAATTTTTTATTAAAGCCATAATCTTTATTTTCTAAATAATCATAAAAAATATCTGTATTAATTGCTATTGAAGAATTTAAATTATTTTTAGGTTTTAAATAAATTTTATTTATAAAAAAGCTTCTCTCTTCAAAAATCTCTTTTATAAATTTTGGTTTATTTCCATTGAAAGAGATATATGAAATTTCTTTTTTAGCTTTTTTTATTTGGTAAGGTATAAATATTTGGTATTTATTAAATAAATCAATACTATCTAATAAAGTAAATAAGGATATTGAAGATTTTAAAAAGATGGTTTTATATTCTTTTTCTTCTAAATGAGTATTTAAATTTACTTTTTGAATATAATTATAAAGCTTCTCAAGTTTTTTTATAATTTCTAAATCTATAATAAAATTATCGTTTTTATTTATTACTTTTGATAATGATTTTAATTCTTTTATTTTTAATAAAATATCATCATTTTTAATAAAATTAGGTAATTTTTTTTCTAAAAAAGAATCTTGCGATGTAACAATAAAATGTAAATAATTTATAGAAGATTCAAACAAATCTATAAGACAAAAAAACTTAGAAAAATAATCTTTTTTAGACTTTATATTTTTGTATAATTTTAATAACGGATACGGATAATTTTTTATATTTAACATCGAAAAACTATTCTTCTACATGCCCTTGTATAGTAACATATATTTTCTCAATTTCCCTTTTTGAATTATAAAATACAAATAAATATAAAAATCTTTTTACTAATGGAGAATGACTTGGCAATGAAATTGATTTATAAATTATTGCTGTTGATTCATTTTCTTTACTTATACTATCAATTTTAGTCTTTTCTATAAAACTATCTTCTAAAACATATCCTGTCATTTCTTTTTTAGCCCATTTAGATATTTTTTGTAAATCTATAGCTTTTATTTGTTCTTTAAAATTTTCTAAAGATTCAAATGAAAGTTCTGTACTATCTAATTTCTGAAATTTTCTACTCTCTATTTCAATATTAGATTCCATTTCATCAAGAGGAATAATATTTATTTTTTTATCATAAGTATCAGAATTATTTTTTTTATCTTTGTTCATTTCATTTTTTATTGTATTTGAGCATGATAATAAGAATACAGATAGTATTATAAACAAAATTTTACTTTGAAATTTATTTATCATAATCAACCTTAATTATATTTGTCGATTTTAGCTTTAAAAAAGTTCGACTTAGTAAAATATGGGCTTGTTCAAAAGCAGGATCAAACTTTACTGCAAACTCTAATTCTTTTAAAGCTAATAAATAATTATTTTTTATACATAATTCCTTAGCTTTAGTAAAATGTTCTACTGCATAAGGATTTATAGATCCTTTAGCTCCATTTTTATCATTTGAATTATTTTTAGCTATAGTTTTTTCAATTTTAGTTGATTCTATTTTTGAAGCTATGCTATCTTCATGCCTTACAATCATATTATTAATTTTAGGCTCTATCTTTTGTTCTGGTTTATGTTCTATTTTTTCATTAACAGGTTCTTGAACAGTTTTAATTTCTTCAATTTCTGGTTTAACTTCTTCTTTTATTTCATCTTTAATCTCTATTTTTTCATTTTTAACTTCTTCTTTGTTTTCAGTATTTTTCTTAGAAAATCTCTTAAGTCTATTTTTTACAAGTTCTTTGAAATCATCTGTTTCATTATTGCTTTCAGGATCTTTTATTTCAGCTTTATTTTCAATAAAATTTTCATTTTTATTAAATAAATTAGGTTCTATCTTTTCTATTACTTCTTTTTCTTTACTATTATCTTCATTTTTTTCTACAAAAATATTATTATTAAAGGTATTTAAATCAACGTTACGAATTTCATTATCAAGTATTTCAATTTCTTCTTCTTCATTATTAGTATTACCTTCAATTTCTACAAAAATATTATTATTAAAGGTATTTAAATCAACATTACGAATTTCATTATCAAGTATTTCAATTTCTTCTTCTTCATTATTATTAGTTTCATTTTCTTGATTAATAATATTATCAATATGAATTTTACTAACTTCATCTTCTTCTTTATAAATATTGGACTCATTCTTTTCTATTATATTTTCGTCTTCTTTTTTGCTTATTAAAAAATTATTATTAATAACATCTGTTTTTTCTATAAGATCATTTAGTGAAGTTGTTTTAAAAATAGAACTCATATCTATTGGTTTAAAGATATTTATAGACTCATCTTCTGTATATACATTTATTTTATTATTAATTTCATTGTTTTTATCATTAAAATTACTTATATTTTCATTTTTATGGCTAACTTCTAAATTATTAATTATATTTGAATCCATAAAATTATTTTCATTATAATTATCTATTTCTGAAATAGAATTAACTTCTTCGTCTGTATTCAAAAAAGGATTTTCATCTTCTTCAAGTTGTGTTCCAAATTTAATTTCATCACTATCAGATAAATTAAAAAGTTCTTCTACATTATCATCAGCAGTATTATAATTTTCTATATTTTCATAATTATTTTCGTCATTTTTATTAATAATTTCTTCTTGTTTCTCTGTATTAATTTCAGTTTCTATATTTTCTATATTTAATTCATTTTCTACTTTATTTAAATTATTTTCTTCACTAATAGTATTTATTTCATTTTCATTTTCTAAATTATCATTTTTTTCAAAATAATCAAACATTTCTTCAAATTCAAGATTCTCTATTTCAAAAGGCTCTATGTAAAAAGGTGAAAATGAAGAAATTCTTAAAGCTAATTTATTTTTTCTTTCTTTTAAAATTCTTTTTAGTTTTTCAAAATACCTTTGTTTTTCTTCTTCAAATTTTCTTTTTGCTTTTTCTTCTTGAGTTTCTTTTGGTTCAGCTTCTCTAATTAAAGAAGCTTTAACATGTTTTTTTAACTCTTTAAAATCAAGTTCTTCATCAATAAAGCCAAGTGCATCTAATCTTACATCGAAAGTATCTTGCATTATATTTTTAGGTTTAATTCCTAACATATCAGAGGTAACTTGATTTTTTATTTGATTAGTTTCTTCTAAAACTTTCATTTGATTTATTATTCTATCAAAATTTATAAATTTACTTGCTTTTTTTGCTTCAATTTCTTCTGCTTTATTTTCCATCTTAAAATTCTTTAGAGGTGTTTCTATATCATCAAAACGAGCAGCAGGTTTTTTATTTTCTAAATCAGATGTATTTCTATTTTTAGGTTTAGTTTCATTTGTTTTTAAAACAGAATCATCTAAATATTGAAAAGGATTTTTTTCTTCTGAGTTAGAATTTTTTTCTATATTTTCGGTTATTTTTTTTCTAATATCATTTGTATTAAAGTTTTTTTCTTTTATTATAGGAATATCTTCAAATCTTAAAAATCCAGAATTATTTTCAACTTTTTTTTCTTCCATAAAAGAAGTATTAGAATGTTTATTATCTTTATTTGTTTCAATTTCCAAAAAACTATGATTATTTGTCTTCTCTTCTACTAAAGGTTTTGTTGAGTTTTTTATTTCTAACGCTCTTTCATTTTCACCTATTATATTTTTGTATTGAGTATTAATCATATTAATCATATCAGGAGACATTTTTGTAGATGTATTTGTTATTTTTTTATCAAGAACAACCACAGGTGGAGTAAAAGTAGGTTTATTAATTTCAGTTTTTTGTGATGTATTAGATATTTTTAAAGGTGTTTTACAAAAATTACATGTTGCAGCACTTGACTCCACAAGGCAGAGACACACAGGACATTTTTTTTTCATCTAATAATCCATTTTTATCTATATATAATGAATTTTATCATAAAAAGAAAGCTTTTAAAAAAGATTTAAGAACTCTATTAAAAGGATGATATCAAAATGACTATAAAAATAGGTAATAAAGTTGATATAAATATGTTTGTTGCCCCAGATGCTGGAGATGCAAAACCACATTTAATAGACAATGATTTTGCAAATATGACAATTAGTGTATCGCTTAAAGGGCAATCAAGTAAAAATGTTTTTAAGTGCTAACGCAAAAAAAAATACATATTTCATATAATTAGGAATAATATTTAAACAGCCATTTCAGCCTTTATAGCAGGATGAAATTGGTAGTTTTTTAGTTCAACATCTTCATAAGAAAGAGATAAAATATCATCAAGTGTTTTTACTTCTTTTTTTATTATAAATTCAGGTAATTTAAAGCTTTCTCTTTCTACTTGAATATCAACTTGTTCTAAATGATTTGTATATAAATGAGAATCAACAGAAGTATAAAAAAGTTCTTTTGGCGTATAACCTGTTATTTTTGCAATAAAATGAGTTAAAAGTGCATATTGTATTATATTTGTAGGTAAACCTAAAAAGAGATCAGAACTTCTCATAAGTAAAAAACAACTTAATTCTTTTTTTTCAGGATTACAATAAAATTGTGTGTATAAATGACATGGAGGTAATGCCATTAAATCAAGCTGTGTTGGACACCATAAGCTTATTATTATTCTTCTATCCCAAGGATTTGTTTTTATTTTTTGAACTACTTCAGATAATTGATCAACACCTTTTAATCCTTTAGTTTGAGGAACAAGAGGATGTTCACCACCAAAGTTTCTAAATTGATGACCATATCCACAACCTATTTCACCTTCTGGTAAAAAAGTTAATCCTCTTGAATCTAAAAATTCTCTTGAGGTATTTCCTTTCCAATAATTTACCCCTTTTTCACTTAGTAAATTTGTGTTTGTTTCTCCTTTTAGAAAAAAAAGCATTTCTTCAAAAACACCTCTGAAAAAAACTTTTTTTGTGGTTAAAATTGGAAATCCTTCTGTTAAATCTATTCTTAAGCTTTTAGAAAAAGAAGAAATTGTATCAATATCAGTTCTATTTTTTTTTCTATAGCCATTATTTTTAACATCTTTTAAAAGCTCAATATAGTCTTTATCATATTGATTTGTCATTTATTAAATCCTTAAATTATTTAAATTAATAGAAGTAATTATAATTATATAAAATGTTGGGATTATAAAAGATTAATTAATCTTATGATGTTCTAAAAAAATTATAGTAAAAAACATTGTTCTAAAATACTTCAAATAATTTGATTTAAACATAATGTGGTCGTAGGAGTTTGATTCATCAAATCGCTCTAATTGTGAATATAAAAATTCTACTTGTTATTTTATCTTTTTTTAAAACTCTGCTCTATTCCCATTTGTCTTATTTTATCAAGCCATTCGTATATCATAGAAGTATTGTATAAATTTTTTCCAAAATCATCTTTTTCTTTTTCCAGTGCTAAAGCTAAAAGTGTATATTCATTTTCAAGATAGGTATTAAAAATACCTTGATCATCTGTATTTATTGAAACAAAAAGTTGAGGTGAGTTTTTTATTTTTTCTGGATCTATTTCAAGACCTAAATTAAACCATTTTATTATAGGATGTTTTGAATATTTTTTAAAAGAACTTATTATGTAATTAGATGATGGATTTGTTTCTATTCCTATACCTTTTTTTGCAATTTCAAATTGCATTGCTTTTTGAATTTCATGTATAGCTTTTATATAATTTGCTTCTACTTCAAATTCTTCTATTTTAGCACCTGCTTTTCTTACATCAGTATTATAGTGATAAAGATGGTACAAGTGAGAAACTTCATTAATTTCTCTTAATTTAGAATTTTTAGGATATAGTTTGTTTATTGAATATTTATCCCAAGTTGTTAAACATAAAAAATTTTTATCAAATGTTCCTTGTGAATATAAAATAGGGTTATCACCTCTTAATTTCCAAGAATTAAAATAAGTTGAATGATTTGGAATACTAGAAAGATAATAACTATCATTATTAATTTGATTTTTTATTATACAATGATATATTTCTGAAAAAAGTCTATTATATTTCTTTTCTAAAGAATAAGTTAAATTAATATCATTTATAGAATATTTTCTTATTTTTGCAAGTAACCATACTATATTATCTAATAAATCTTGCTTTGGTAAAAATAATTTTTGATTTTTATAACAATAATAATCTTTTGCATCAATACCTAACGCTAGAGCATGACCTAATCTATCTCCTTGTTCAAGATTAGCAAATTTTATAGCTTCATCAATGTATCTTAATCCATCTAAAATATCTAAAAAATCTTCTCCTGCATGAAATGTACTTCCTAATTTTGGAACATTTAAATCTCTAATATATTCATTTTTATTATTTATATTATGATCTTTTAAAAACCGAAAAACTTGTGCAAAAATCTCTGGTCTTATTCCTATTTCTGTACATGCTGAATCTATACCAAAGATTCTTTGAGATGAAGTACTTATACTTTCTCTTAATTTCATTATTGCATGGGCTTGGGTTTTTATTTCTTTTCTTAATTTAAAAAATCTTGGTTTATTATTAAACTTTTCTAATTCTTTGCTTAATTCTTTTTCAATTTTTTTTATAAAATGCAGTGTATAAAAATGAACATGATTCTTTTCAACTTCTTTTTTTTCTAATTTATCTATAAAAGAGTCAAAACGACTAAAGTCTGCTTTATGAAAAACATCTAATGAAATATTTTTATCAAGGGTTTTTATTGCTTTAGAAATATCTTTTTTAGTATTTTTTGGTGTAATTCGTCCTTCTAAACTAACAATATTTTGATTTTTTATTGAAGATGCTATAGCAATATTATGTAAAAATTTTTCATAAATACTTCCTTCTTTAATAAAAGTTTCTTTTTTAGTTTCATAATCAATAAAATTAGATAATCCTACTTTATTATTTAGTTGTATTAGTTTTTCTCTGAATTTTGATTTTATAATTAAGTAAATATAAAAAAGCTCTTTATTTTCTTCTTTTAATTCATCTGAGAAAATACTTTTGAAAACACTATATAAAAAATACCTTTCACCACATAAAAAAATATTTCCATTAAAATTTGATTCTAAAATTTCTTTTTTTATATAATAGTCTGGTACTTTGTTTTTTCCATCTATATTAAAAGAAAAACCTCTTATTAATTTTAAGGAGTTAATTTCTGCTTGAATTTCTGGCAAAAAAATGT
Organism: Cyanobacteriota bacterium; assembly: GCA_038060635.1. Lineage (GTDB taxonomy): Bacteria > Cyanobacteriota > Sericytochromatia > UBA7694 > JACMQJ01 > JBBTGK01. The sequence goes on from JBBTGK010000100.1 coordinate 12,221, forward strand.
TAATAAAATCATTTGCAAAAAGTTCTTTTATTTCTGGAATTTTTGATTTATTATCTTTTTCTAATTCCTTTTCTTCTAATAATTTGAAAAAATGTTGCCTTATAATACAAGCTTTTTTTATTAGATTATAAAAATCTGCACCTTCTTTTTTTATTTTTAAAAGATCTTTAAAATCATTACTTCTATTGGTAATATTATTCATTAGACTTATCCAAGAAATAGAATCATGTTGTGCTGATGCTTTTAGATGACAATGGTTTTCTGCAATACCTTTTTTTAGCATATTAGAAATACGAGTATTGTCTGAACTTGTAATTGGCTTCCATGCAAAAAAGTTTCTTTTTTTATTTGAAATAATATCAGAATAAGCAAAAAAAGCTGTAGTGATTAATTCTTCTCCCAAATGCCTTGTTGTTTCTGACCAATTAAGAAGTTCGTTATAACGACAAATAGGTTCTTTTTCGATTTCTCTTAAACATTTTTGGGCGTAATTAACTAATAAAGAAAAAATACTTGATTCTTCTATATTATCTAATTTTAATTTATCCTGATTAATACTAAAAATATTTTCTTTTTCTTCTTTGTTATATTCAGAAAAATGATTAGATTCATCTAATATATTTTTAGGTGATTCATAATAAAAACTTTTTGGACAATTTGAAACATAGTTAGAGAGTATCTTTTCTATAGATATTTTTCTGAAATATGTATCAAGTATTTTATCCATTTTTATTTTTAATCGTTAATTTATTCCATATTATTAACAGGTGAAAAAATAAAACTAAAAAACTCTCTAAAAAGATGATGCTTAAATTCTTCTTCTTTATTGCTAAAAAAAGGTGAAAAAATTGGATTAAGACTAAAATTATTATTATTATTCATAATAATATATATATAATTGCTTAAAGAATTAAATGTTATATTTCCATCAGAAAAATTAAATTTAATTAAATCATTCAAAAGAATATTATCTATCATACTTAAATTAGATAGATCTAAAGAAAATTTATTTTCATAATTTTTAAGTTTCTTTTTCATTGAATAATTATAATTATTTAAATAATCAGTATATAAATCTGGAATATCATTTTCATTATTCAAATTTTTATTATTATCTTCAATAATATTATTTTTATTATTATCTTCTTTAAACTCATTTAAATTATGAGCATAAAATTCTATAAAAGGTATTTCTGTTATATATATTTCGTTTGATCTCAAATTCATATAAGTAAAATTTTTTTCATTCTCTAAAAATGATTGTAAAATAGATACCAATGAATCATTTATTTCATTGGTATCTATTTTATTTTCATTAAAAAATTTGAAAAATAAATAAATCCATTCAATTAATTCTAAAATATTATCTTTATTATCTTTAAAAGAAGTCATATTATATTTAGATTTTAAAATGTCATTAAAATATTTTATTTCATAATTATCTGAAATTGTTCGTAATATTTTATCTAATGTAATTATTCTTTCATCTCCAATAAAGTAATAATCAATTAAAATTTCACAAAAAGATTTTAAATTAACTATTTCTTTATCTAAAATATTATCACTTATTTCTTTATTAAAAGTTTCTTTTATTTCAAATAAACCTTTAATATTATTAAAAATATGAATATTAATCTTAAAAATATTATCTGATAAATAGTTTTCCATTGACTCTTTTAATTTATCTAAATTATCTTTATTTTGTTCTCTTTTTAATTGCTCTAATAAAGATGATACATTTAATAAATTTGTATTATTTGTGTTATTCATATTTATTAAAATTTGTATTATATCAAAGTATGTTTCTATTATTATATGAATATTTTTATTTATAAAAATCCTCATGTCTTCTGAATTTAGAATCTCAAATTTATAATCTGTAAGGTATTTATATGTAATTCTAAAATTACGATATATTTTTTTTGTATTAAAATAAAATTTTCTTTGTTTAAAAAACAAGCTTTTATTATTCTCATTTAAATTCTTGTATTCTATGCGGTGAGGTCTTACTAATGTTAATATATGATCATATTTTTCATTTATTAACAATTTATTTAATAAAATTGAATACATAGTTTTTAAAGCAAAAATAAAATTAATATCTTTTTCATCTCTAGGGTAATTTTCGAAAAGATATAAAATATCTATTAAAGAAAATTTACTTTTTTGAAGTTCTGATGTCCAGTTATCATCACCTATAATGATTCTTGCTATGTGTTTATTTCTATCTTTGAAAGGAACAGATTCAATAAATTGAATTTCATTTTTTAGATTCATTTTATCTATAATATTATCAATTACAAACCTTTCAAAATATACTGTGTTTTTATCTGATGAATTATCTTTATTTAATAATAAAAGAAATACAATCATAGTTTTGATACTTCTAAGAGTATTTGGTATTAAACTAGCTATGCTTCCTTCAACAGGATAAAAAACCATTCCTGTTTTTAATTCAATTAGTTTTAATATTTTTGTTTCTAACTAGAAAATATCAAAATATCTAAGAAGCTAATATAGCAAAGCGTATATC
>JBBTGK010000101.1:0-13880 GCA_038060635.1 Cyanobacteriota bacterium
TTAGAATAAATTATAGTAGAATTTTTTTTCATAAATAAAATAATTAGTATATAATATCCTAAAGACAGAGTTATCTTGCAGTTTTTAGAATAGTGAATGTGTTTTTTGTTTATAAACTGTAAACTAATTTTGTTAGATTATATTTTATTCTAACTATATAAGGTAAAAATTGTATGAAAGATAAAATTTGGTATTTGTCAAACCATAATTTATTTCAAGGAATGATAGAAGAAGACTTTAGTGATGTTGTTCATGTTACTCAAGAATATACAGTTGATAAGTATAAGCCTATTTTTTTACCTGGTGATCCTGTAAAAAATATTTATTTTATAAAAAATGGAAAAGTTAAAATATCTTCTATATCTGAAGATGGAAAACAATTAACAATGGCAATATTAGGAAATCAAGATATTTTTGGAGAGCTATCTTTAATAGGTCAAAAAAAACAAACAACTATTGCAGAAGCTATTGAAAATACTTATTTATGTTATATAAAAAAAGAAGATTTTGAGAGTCTACTAAAAAAATCGCCTATTTTAAGTTTTAAAATAACAAAACAAATTGGTCTAAAACTCCAAAATATTGAAAATAGAATAGAAAATATTGTTTTTTTAGATACTATGACTAGATTAGTAACTTTATTATTAGATTTATCTAAAAAATATGGGATAGAAACAAAATATGGAATAGAAATATCATTACCTCTTACTCATGAAGAAATAGGACAACTAATTGCAGTAAACAGGCAGACCGTTACAACAAAATTAAATGAATTAAAACAAAAAGAATTGATTGATATTAAAAGAAGTCAAATAATTATAAAAGATATAAATAAGTTAGAATCTATAAGTAAACATGCTGTTTTTTAGGTTCTTTTAAATTATATTTTTTAAGAAAAATATTTATTTTATTAATTGCTTTTTCTAAATCATCATCTAAATTAAAATAATCTAAATTTTCTTTTTGAATAAAGTCATTTTTATCAACCCTATTCAAAAATTTTATTATGCTTTCTGATATATTTTTTTCATTTATAACCGAACCTAAACCTGTTTTAATAAGCATTTCGGCATTCAAAAATTGTTCATACTGACCTTTTTCTGGAATAACCAAAATAGGCTTTTTTAGATAAAGACATTCGGAAATTAATTGATGCCCAGATGCTCCAATAACCGCTTTACAAGAGGTAAGTGATGAAATAAAATCATCTTCATTATTTGGAAAATATTTAAAATTAAATCCTTTTAAATTATTTAAAACAGGTAAAAGTTTATCTTTTAAAGATGTTTTTAAATAAACTAAAACAAAATCATCTTTTTTTATAACAGCATTTTTTATTTCATTTCTTATTATTGGACCAACATCACCATGATAAAAAGAAGAAATTATTAAATCAGTTTTTTTATAAAAAGGCATCATAAAATTTGCTGTTATTTTGGATAAAAAATAACTTATATTTGTTTTACTAAATTTTGTTATTATTCCAGGGTGATTAAATAATAATAATGGGATACCTGCTTTTTTTGCTGCTTTTGCTAAAAAAGGTTCATAATCAGATATAACTATTTCAATTTTAAGATTTATTAGTTGTTTTACTAAATTATTAATTACTATATTATCAAAAATAATATTTTTATAATTTGTTTTTATTGTTTTAAAAATATTTATTTTATTATTTTCTTTAACTAATGATAACAAAGGTACTGAATAAATTTTAGGATTAGAATAATTCTGTTTAAAAAAACTTTCTACTTGAATTGGACACCAAAAAGTTAAATCATGATATTTTTTTAGTTCATTTGAAATAGCACTCATTCGTGATGTATGCCCTAAACCTTCACCACAAAAGGATATTGCTATATTCATTATCTTAATAAGCCTTTATTTTTATTATAAACAATAATTTTATTAATCTTAGATTTATTTTTACCATAATCTTCCTGTTACTTTTTTAGTAAGTAAAAAAAATCTAACGTATTCTTTTATAAATTCAAAAAATGATAAATTATTACTTTTTATATTTCTATTTTCATTGGAAATTTCAAATAATAAATTCCATTGCCTTTTTAACTCAGAAAGCCCTTCTTTAAAAGAATAATTTTTATCATAAATATGAATAAATTCAGAGGTTGCTCCATTTATTTCTATAATTCTAAAATCACCTTCTTTTAATGCTTCAAAGCTTTTAGATCTAACATCAAGACGACCAAAATAAAAGCCCTCAACATTACATATTTCATCTGTTTTATCAATTAAATTTTGAGTAATAAAGTCTTTTGCATCGGAAAAAATTGCACCTTGTGCATGACTAGCACATACCAATGTTTTTAAACTTTCACCTTGAGGTAAAATAAAATCAAGTTTTTTTTCAAATTTAGCTAAAATATTTTTTTTATTATCAATTTCAGCATTTAAAATTAAAGTTTTTAAATTATCTTTTCCGTTACCCAAAATAATAGGTATTTTTTTTGAAGATAAAGAAATTATGCTTCCTTTTTTTTCTTTTGGTAATCGAGAGTAAAATACACCAAATTCATGATTGTAATCGCAATATTCTTGTAAAATATAGTCCCATTTTTGGTTTTTTAATAATTCAACTAACTCATTTTCATTATTAATTAAATTAACATCAATTCCTCTATGTGATGTATCTGGTTTTGCAATAATAGGATAACTAACTTTAGAAATAAAATCTTTAGAAATTTGAATTTTTTGTTCTAGTTCAATATTATATTTAATTAATTCATAAGGTAAAAACTCGTTTTTATTTTTAAATATATCAAATATATCTTTTTTAGAAGCAAATGGTAAACCACCATAAGGAAATGCAGGATTACTTTTAGTAATGATTGATATAGATGTTTTATATTTAATACAGAGTTTAAAAACATGAGGTATTAACATAGGATATAAAAAAATAGGTGGTAAACTTTGCCAATTCATAAATAACTCTCAATTAAAATATTATGAGCTTTTTTTTCTATTGTTTTTATAATTTGGTCAATTAAATCTTCTGTTATTTCAGGATTAGAAATAACACATCTAAGAATAGTTTTATTTTTAATTTCAGCATAATTAAATATTATTTCTCCCTCTTCAAAAATAGAAATTCTTATTTTTTTATTAATTTCGTTAATTTTTTCTTGTGAAAGATTTGGATATATAAATTGAAAACAAACAATAGGTGTTTCAGGATAGTTAAAAAGTATAAAATTATTATTATTTTGAATTTTTTTGGCAAAAATAATTGCTTTTTGAAGTAATTTATTAACTCTATTTTCAAAACCCTTTTTACCTTCAATTTGCCATGTTAACCAAAGTTTAAAAGCATCTGGTCTTCTACCACATTGTAATGATTTATTTCCTAAATCATATTCAGATGAATCTTCATGGAAAAGATAGTCTGCATTGATTGAAAACGTATTTTCAAGTAATTTTTTTTCTTTAATTATTAATGCCGAACAAATAAGAGGTATTCCCATCATTTTATGAAGATTCCAAGAAACTGAATCCGCATTATTTATTCCTTTTAAATGATTATTATGCAAATTTGAAAATAGTAATGAACCGCCATAACAAGCATCAACATGAAACCATATTTTATTCTTTTTTGCAATTTCGTTCAATTCTTCAATATTATCAAATATTCCATTTATAGTTGTTCCTGCTGTTCCTACTATCATTAAAGGAATACGATTTTTATTTTTTTCACTTATTATTGATTTTTCTAATTCTTTTGTATCTATTTTTCCTAAATAATCACTCTTTATTTTTACAATACTTTCTTTTCCAAATCCTAATAACATAGAATTTTTTAAAAAAGAGTAATGAGCTTGTTCAGAAACAAAAATACTAAATAAAGCTGTTCCTTTTAATCCATTAATTTTTGAATCGGGAAATTTTTTATCTTTAGCTAATAACATAGCTGACATATTTGAAATACTTCCACCTGCTGTAAAAGTACCATCAAAATTATTGCCAAAACCAATTAAATAACCTAGTTTTTTAATACATTCTTTTTCAATCAAGGTCATTAATGGAGCAACTTCATAAGTATAAACCGAAGTATTTAAAATTGAGGTAAAAATATCACCTAAAACTGCTATTAAATTTGATCCACCATATAATTGATTCATAAATAAAGGATGTGATGTATTTAGCGAATAATCTAACGATTTTTCTAATATTTCTAAAATATCATTATAATTATTATTTTTTACATCGAGTTCTATATTAAATTTATCTAATAATTCATAAGGGTTTAAATTTTTTCTAACAAGAGATTTTTTATTTCTATTTTTTAAATATTCAAGTGCAATATCAAAAGCTTTTTTTAAAAAATCATTCTCTGCGATATTTTCCATTAATTAATTAAAATCCAACAATATAGTCTTTATCTTTAGCAGTTGTTTTATGACAAGTAATACACATCTGAATTTTACCACTATCTTTAGTATTTCCTTTGCCATCTGTCATAGCATAATACCAATCACCATTATCTTTATCAAAACCAGCCATTTTTTTCATTACAAATAAAGTATCTATAGCAGAATTTGGGTCGCTAGAGCCATGAGCTTCTTTTACTGCAATAGTTCCATCTGCATAAGGAAATTTTTTATTTCTATATGAATCTATTCCCAAAGAATTAATATGAGTAAAAACATATTTACCACCATGAGTTGGGCTTACTTTTAAAGTATCATTTATTTTAGGATAATTTTTATATTCATCAAAAATAGCCTTAACAGTTTTTATATCTTGAGAATTTAAAACTGTTGAGGATGGAGTAGAACATGCTGTAAATAAATTTGCACATAAACCAATTACAGCTAATAATTTAATTTGTTGCATTTTTTATCCTTTATTAAAAATAATTTCAATTATTATCATAGTATTTTTTATAGAATTTTTTTGTCATTTCACCGACATATAAAAAATAATTTTTTTGTTATTATAAAAATATAGAAACTAGATAGCAGTTTTTTATGAAAGATATTTTTATCAGATTTAAAATAATTAGGAGAAAATTATGATAAAACTAAAAAATAATGCCCAAGCTCCAAAATTTAAAAAAGATAATTATTTAGGTGAAAAGATTAATTTAAAAGAATATGAAGGTAAAAAAATATTATTAAGTTTTTTTAGAGGAGCTTCTTGTGCTTTTTGTAATTTAAGAATTAACGAACTAATAAAAAAGTATCCAGAATTTGAAAAAAATAAAATATATATAATAGCCTTTTTTGCAGCCTCAAAAGATGAAATTTCTAAATATGCTGGTAATCGTACAACGCCCTTTCCAATTATTCCAGATCCAAATTTAGAAATATACAAAAAATATGCTATTGAAGAATCATATTTAGGAATGTTTAATATGATATTAAAACCTCTAAAAGTAATAGATATTATGCTAAAAGGACTTTTTAACGTCAAATCAATTACAGACAATGCATTAATTCCAGCTGATTTTTTGATTGATGAAAAACAAAATATTTATAGAAGTTATTATGGAAAAGATTTGAGTGACCATTTAGAAATAGACGATATTCTTTGTTGGAGAAAATAATTGTTATATTCAGTATTTTATAAATTAAAAATAGAAGTAAATAGGAGCTTTTTATGAAAGATATTTTTTTAGTCTATAGTGATTATTGTATTAGTTCAAAAAGAGCATTATCTTTATTAGAAACAATCATCAATGAAGAAAAAAAAATTGTTGTACATAGAGTTCCATTTTCATTTGATCAACCATTAGTAAAAAAACATCATGTCAAAATAACACCAACATTTATAATAGATGATAAAATTGCTTTTGTTGGAATTCCTGAAAAACAAGCTTTACTTGAAAAAATAAATTAAGGAGATATTTCTTGTTAGATAAAATATGGTATTTAGAAAATTTAAATCTTTTCTCTAAAATGTCAATGAAAGAAAAAATGCACTTAGATAAAATAACTGTAATGTCTGAAACTGATAAGTTTAAACCTATTTTTTTACCTGGAGATAAAGCAAATAATATATATATAATTAAAACCGGTAAAGTTAAAATTTCAAAACTTTTTGAAGATGGGAAACAAATTACATTATCTATTCTTAATCCAGGAGATATTATTGGTGAAATGTCATTACTCGGAGAAGAAGAACAAAATACAGTTGCAGAAGCTATTGAAAATACTTACTTATGTATTATAGAAAAAAATGAATTTGAAAACCTACTTTTAATGAACCCAATACTTAATTTAAAAATAACTAAGTTAATTGGCTGGAGATTAAGGAATATTGAAAATAGAATTGAAAATCTTATTTTTAAAGATGTAACATCAAGAATTATCCATATTTTACTTGAATTAGCAAAATCATATAGAAAAGAGACCCCTGAAGGAATTGAGATTGATTTAAGACTTACACATGAAGAATTAAGCCAACTTGTTGCATTAAATAGGCAAACAGTTACAACAAAACTTAATGAATTAAAACAGCAAGGATTAATTGAAATAAAAAGGGCTAGGATAATTTTAAAAGATATAAAGAAATTAGAATGGTTTTTAAATGAAAAAAAGTAATTTATCATTTTTAGATAAAAAATGTATAATAATAAAATCATTTAAAACATCTCTCATTGTAGGAACAATAATCACTTTAATTAATCAAAATGAATGTTTTTTTAAATTTATTTTTACTCAAAAAGATTTAATAAAAATTTTATTTAATTATATTGTGCCTTTTACTGTTTCAGCATATTCAAGAATCTCATTATTAAATGAAATAAAAAAAGAAATTTATAAATAGGAATAAATAAATGAATGAAAATATTGTTATTTTAGCCCGTCCACATAATATTATTGTTGATACAATTAAAGAACTTTTAACTAGAAATAATTATATACCAAAGCCACTAAAAAATTTAACTGATATAAATGAAATAAATTATTTAAATAAAGTAAAAGGTGTTGTTATATCAACCGCAGTAGTTTCTGAAATTAAAGAGTCCTATATTGAGACTTTTTATGAAATAAGAAAAAAATTACCTTATGTACCAATTATTTTTGCAACACTTGTTAATAATGAAAATATGTCTAAACTTATTTCTTTAAGCCTTTCAAGAACAATTAAAGATTTTAAAATATTTAAAATAAATAATGAAACAATATTAGATAATTCATTAGGTTCATTTTCAAGTTTTATTTTAATAAGTAAAGAAGAAATTGATATGAATCCAGAAATTACAGATAAAATATTGAAAAAACATTTTTTAATTTAATTTATACTTGAACAAAATTAGTTGAAAAAAAACAAGATATTTACTTATAATCTACTCAGTAAAAGTATTTCTTCGTAGCTTAAGAAAAAAGTTTATTCTAATATTAATTCATAAATAATAGTCTTTTTAGATTTTTTTTATTTATTAAAAATCTAATTATTCATTGAAATTTGTAATTCTTTTTTAAAAGGATTTTCATCTATCTCAAATTTTAATATTTCTTGTTCTCCTCCAATTACTTTTATTTCTAAAGAATCACCTTCAAATTCACTAATAATAAATTCACCATCTTCGTCAGAAAGAACTTCTTCTTTTTTTACTACTTCATCTTTTAATAAATGATTAACTTCAATTTTTACATTTTCTACTTTAGAATAAAGATCATTTTTTTTATGAATGATTCCTTTTATTACTCTAATAGGATTAAGAATAAATTCAACAGTATTTTCTTTCTCTTCTTCAACATTTATTTTTTGAGTAGCTTTTGTTTTCATTGTATAGTTTTTAGGAATTGTATTATAATCAACTTGAAAAACATGTAACCCTGGAATTGATTTTACAGCAAAATAACCATCTTCATCACTAGTAAGACTTTGAATGTTATCTACATTTAATTGAACTCCTGCAACACCTTTAGTTTTATTTTTATTTGCATAAATATAACCTTTTACAGCTACTTTATTACTAAGAATAAAATCAACTTTATGATTTGCTTTATCTAAAGATACATTTTCTTGTGAAATTGAAGGTTTATAACTTTTTGGAAGCGAATTATTTTTTATAGTAATTTGATAATCTGCAAAATCTAAATCAGACATTTCATATTCACCAGAATCATTTGTTGTAATTATTTTATTATTTATACTTAATTCTACTTTAGGGAAAATTTTTTCATTTTTTTCAAAAACACCATTATTATTTTCATCATCAAAAACAACTCCATTTATCTTACCTTTTTTTTGTGGTGTATTTCCAAAAGTATAGTTATAACTAATATTTGAATTTATATCTAAAGCACCATTTATAACTTTATTAACTGTGCTTTGAAAAACAATTTGATTAAAAGGGGTTATATTTATACTAGAATCAAGCTTAAAAAATATTTTATCTAAATTTATTTTATCTTCTATTTGTTTTGAATATCCTAATGAAGTACCAAAAGAAAAATCACCAAAGTTTGTATTTGATGAAAGAGATACACTATTCAAAAAAGAGTTTTTAGCACTATTATCTAAATTAAAATTATAATTTAAATTATCAACTAAATCTAACGAAAAAACTTCATTAGCAAAAACTCTATAATTAACATCTAAATTTTCAATATTCAATTTTTCTTTTTCAAGTATTCCTATATGAGAATAACTTAAATTTAATGGTAAAAACGCTTTGAAGTTTGCATTACTTCCAAGCGAATAACTTTTTTCAGTTTCTTTATTTCTATTTTTTATATCATAAGAACCATAAACTTTCCACATATTTTTTTGAAGTTCTTTAGCTAATTTTATATTAAAGTTATTTGAAATATCTTGTTTATTAGAAGAATATGAGTAGTTTGATATTAATTCTGTATTAGACTCATGTTTTATTTTAGACATTACAGAAACATTGTTATTTATATTTTTTGCTTCAATTATTTTTTCACTTTCATAATTTTGTGAAACTACATTTTCCCAAAAATTGTTAGCATTAAAAAACTCTTGTTTATAATAAAGATTGTTTGAAAGAGATAATTTTTCAAAATTACTTTTTACATTACCTAAAAGACTTATATTATTTGTAGGTTTTATTTTATAACTTACATTTGCAAGATAATTTTTTTCAAAGTTATTTAAATATACATTTGTATTAAATGAAGAACTTAATTGAAACCATTCAAAAGGATTATAGTTATTACTTAAACCAATAGATAAAAACTTGTTTTTATCATCAAGATTGCTATTTTTTTCTTTACTGTATAAAGCAATCTCTTGATTACCACTTAAACCAGTATAGAATTTTATATTATTTAAAGCATTAAAATTATAGTTAAAATCTAATCCTCTTAATGTACTTTTTTCATCTGGGTTTGAAGAATAAATATTTCCAGCATTTAAAGAAAATCTAGAGTTTGAGTATTTAAGTGTCATATTTTGAATATCTAAGTTATTTATTTCAGCGTAGTTTGCAAAATTACTTTTTATTACAGAACCAAGGCTTAAATTACCATCAGCAAAAGGAGTATCATAGTTAAAATTATGGATTAAATCTCTTTTAGTATTTATTTTAAAACCATCTTTATCAGAAACAGATTCAGAAGCCGAAACGCTATATTTACCTTTTGAAGAAGCTGAATCTTGTGATAAGATGTTACTTTTACTCTTTATTTTTACTTCTTTAGGCATATCTACTTTTAGATTATATACCTCCATACGATCGCCAAACCAAAGGTAGATATATGAGCTTCCGATATTTTTGGCGTTTATTTCTACTTTATCATCAACTAATTTTACTGAAGCTAAAAAAGATTTTTGAACCATACTTCTTGTACAACCTTTTTTGTTTAAACTAACCATTCCATTTAAATCAGCTTTTATATTGATAGCTTCTACAGCAAATGAAGGTAAAGTAAAATAAATTAGAGTGAAAAAAAAGAGTATAATTTTAGTTATACTCATGATATTAAACCGTTAAAAAATTGATATTTAGTCTATTTTGAAAACTTTATCGATGATAACGTTTTTATCCTCACCAAATTCATAAGTTATTAAAGCGTGGTATGTTCCTGATTTTAATTTTTCGCCTTCCCATCTTGAGGTTAAAACTTCTGTTTTACCAGGGAATACAATTGTATTTTTTAAATCAACTCTACCAATAAACATATCATTTTCATCCATGATAGAAACAAATCCAGATGCTTTTAGGTGAGTATTTCCAGTGTTATCAACACTAACTAAAACATCTACTTTTTTACCATTTTTCTTTGCTAAAATATCAGCTTTTACAATTCTAGATTTTAATACTGTAGTTCCTTTAATTTCATTTAATATTAATGCTCCTAATGATAAACTTAATTCTAATTTTGCATTTATTTTCTTTTTATCAGTTTTTGCATTTTCAGGTACTTCAGGTCTAGCATCAAAAAATACTAAAGATTGTTTACCACCTTTCCAATTTGCAGGGGTTTTTACAATAACTTTAACTTCTCTGGTTTCATTTGCTTTTAAAACAAGATTTTTAGGAATAATATCTACATATTTAGCAATTGAATCTTCATTTGTAGGAGGAAAATGTGTTTTTTTACCATTTTTATCGAATCCTATATCATGTGCATACATTTTAAGATTATAGGTTACAGGAGAATCATTAAAAACTTTTATTGTTTTATTTCCATCTTGACCTGATTCTGTAAGCATATCAACTACATAAGGTGATATTCCTAAAGCGTTTGCATTTTTGCTTAATCCTAATACCATAGCGAACATAAAAAACATTTTTAACATTTTGGTCATTTTCTTACTCCTTTTATATATTTTTTTTGATTATTTATTTGAAAAACTTATACTTTAGATATTTTTATAACTCTCTTTGTTATTATCGATTCCACCGCCGCCGTCTCATTTTTATTTCCTCTTTTTAACTTAACACTTACTTAACTGAATTAATCATAACACCCTTGCTATCAAAGATGAGTGAATCACGCATATTTTCTGGTGGAATTTTTTGTGAGTAAAATCACACTAAAATGCCTATTTCTCAAAAATTAAAAATACATTGAGATCTATCATTGATAAGCTTTTAAAGTATTTATTAAAAATATGAAGTTGAACTGTAAAGTGAGCGTTACAATAGAATTATTGCTATTTTAATTTATTAAATATTTCGCTGTAAGTAATATAGTACAAGGGTTTAAGACAATAATTGATTTTATATGGCAAATTGTTTCAAATAATTAATTGGTTTTATATATTTTTTTTGAATAAATATCAAAAAAATGTCTCAAATTGTTTTATAGTAAGGATTTTATTGTTTTTAGCATTTTTAAATTTAGAGTATATTATTTTTATTACAATAAAAGAAAAATAATTTAAAAGCTATTATTTAAAATTTTTTGATATATAGTATAAATATGGATAATAGATATAAGTTAAAATGTTTCTAAAGGATGTATAAAAATGGAATATATTTTTGAGAGAATTGTTATTGATGAAAAAATTTGTAATGGAAAACCTATAATTAGAGGTAAAAGAATTGCAGTTCAAACTATTCTTGAATTTTTAAGTGTTGGAGAATCATACGAAGAAATTTTAAAACAATACCCATCTCTAGAATCTGAAGATATTTCAGCTTGTCTAAAATTTGCAGTTGAATTGATGAATCATAATTATATAATTAAAACTGTAGCCTAAATTAATGACTAAATTTCTAATTGATGTAAATTTACCTTATTATTTTTCTTTATGGAATAATGAAGATTTTATTCATCAAAAAAATATTGATGATTCTTGGGCTGATGAAAAAATTTGGGAATATTCAAAAATAAATAATTTAACTATAATTACAAAAGATAGTGATTTTTCAAATAAAATTTTGTTTAAAAAACCGCCACCAAAAGTAATTCATATTCGTTTTGGTAATATGAGAATGAATGATTTTTTTATTACTTTAGGTAATTTATGGCCAGAAATATTAGAGTTAAATAAAGAATTCAAACTAGTTAATGTATTTAAAGATCGAATTGAAGGAATAAATTAAAAAGAAGATTTTGTTATAAAAAAATTATTTCCATCACTTTTTATAATTACACCCCCATCTTTATCAGTTCTATAAATTTCACTTTTTGTAGCTTCTATTCTTTCCAAAACCTCTGGTGCAGGATGTTTATATGTATTATTTTTACCAACTGAAATAACTGATATTTTAGGATTTACTTTTTCCAAAAAATCCTTAGTAGAGCTAGTTTTTGAACCATGATGACCAACTTTTAAAATATCAGCTTTAACATCAATATTATCTTCTAATAATTTATTTTCGGTTTCTTTTTCTATATCTGCACAAAAAAGGAAAGAATTGTTTTTATAATTCAATTTTAATAAAACTGAATTGTTATTATTATATGATTTGTCATCTGTAAAACTAGGATTTATTTGGTTTATAACTTTCATATTTAAGTTTTTTTCTGCATAAAAATCATTTTTGTTCACTATTTTAATAGGGATATTCTTTTTTAAGATATTTTCAAATAAATTACTATATATTTTAGATTCATCTTTTTGACCACTATCCCAAATTTCTTTTACTTCTACAGAATCTAATAAATTAGAACAACCTCCAATATGATCACTATCTGGATGAGTTAAAACTAAAATATCAATTTTTTTGATTCCATTATGAATAAAATATGGCAAAATATATCTTTTACTAGCATCAAATTCAATTTTTTTACCTTTAATTTCTCTTTCATAGGCTTGTCCACAATCTATTAAAATATTTTTACCTTCAGGTGTTTGAATAAGAGTTGAATCTCCTTGACCAATATTTAAAAAAGTAACTTTTAATTTATCATAATCAAGTATTTTTTCATAGCTAATAAAAGAAAAAGAAATAATTATTACTATTATTGGTAATAAAAAATTGTATTTAACTAACTTTTGTTTAGAAAAATCTTTTTCTTTTATAAATTCAATAAAAATAAATATAACTGCATAAATTAATATAACAGAATAAACACTTGGCTTTTCTAAAGAAAATAATGAATATGGGTTATCCGCTAACTTTTCCACAATAAATAAAAATATTGTGATTAGAAAATATAATATTTTACCTAAAAAAACAGCAATAAAAGGAATAATAAGCCCTATAGTTATTGTTATTATAGAAAAATATGTAAGTAAATCTACAAATAAAGCTGATATTAAATTAGCTGGTAAAAATAAAAGTGAAAATTGAGAAAAATAATATATTTGAATAGGTAATACAAAGAGCTGTGTAGCAACTATCATAGAAATAATAGCAGATAAAAAATAAGGAATCATAGTCATTTTTTTTGCTAAAATTGGCGAAGCATAAATAAGTGAAAAAGACGCTAATATAGAAAAATGAAAACCTATATCATGAATTAATAAAGGATCATAAAAAAGAAGACCTATAGCTATAAAAAATAAAACTTTTAATGAATCTACCGTTTCTTTTTTAAAAAAGGCATAAAGTAAAACTAAATTAATTAATCCTGCTCTTAATATTGAAGGCGGAAAATCAGTAATTGCCATATAAAAAAGAATTGAAAATGCAATTAGAATTAAGCCTAAAATTTGATTTATTCTTATCCATGAAATTATTAATAAACCTGTTGCCATTATTAAAGTTACTTGCATTCCTGATGCTGCAAGAACATGCGCTAAACCAGTATTTGTAAAATCTTGTTGAATATTTTTTGAAACATGAACTGATTTAGAACCAAAAACTAATGAACTTACAAAATCAGCAGATTCTTTAGGCATATTTTTATAAAAAACAGATAATACTTTCTTTTTAGTTTTTATAATATAGTATTTAAATTCTTTTAATGTGTCTTTTTCTAATACTTCTAATTTATTATCTTTATTGACTGTTACTAAAGTAAAATTACCTTTTCTTTCAAGATATT
>JBBTGK010000102.1:0-9231 GCA_038060635.1 Cyanobacteriota bacterium
AAAACTGTAACTACAATAGATAATCTTGGAATTAATGCAAATAAAATTGGTGATATTGTAAAAGTAATCAGAGAGATCGCAGAACAAACAAATCTTTTGGCTCTTAATGCGGCAATAGAAGCAGCAAGAGCTGGTGAGCATGGTAGAGGATTTGCAGTAGTAGCAGATGAAGTAAGAAAATTAGCAGAAAGATCAAGACAATCGACGAAAGAAATTTCAAATTTGATAAAAGGAATTCAAAATGAAACTTTCTCAGCTATTGAAAGTGTAAAAATAGGAGCTGAAAGTGCTGAAAATGCTACAAATCTTGCTCAACAGGCAGGTGTAAAAATAAACCTTGTTTTAGATGGAGTTGAACATACTACTCATTTGATAGAAAAAATAGCTTTAAGTTCTATAGATCAATCAGGTGTAGCTGATATTGTTTCAGAATCAATGTCAAGTATGAATAATCAAATTGGTCAAGTTAGCTATGCGATAAAAGAACAATCTATTGGTGTAAGACATATTGTTGATGCTCTTTCACATATTAAAGGAATGATGTCTCAAATACAAAATTCTATTTCATTACAGGTTCAAGGAAATATGAATGTAAATGATATAACGGATAGAAGTAGAGATGCTATAAATAAAATAAAAGAAGCTTCTTCAGAAAGTTTATCTAATGTTTTTAATCAAGAAATTAATAATAAAATAGACTCTGTGTTAACCGATATGAATAAACTTATAGATATTACAGAATCTAAAATATCTGATTTTAATTCTAATCTTAAAAATATGAATATTGAGTTAAATAAAATAAAAACAAAGTAATTATACTTAGTGAGAAGTAAAAAGTGAAAAGTAATAAGATAAGAATATTGTGAATACAAACTTATAGTTAAATGTTTTTCGCAAAACAATTTTCCTTGAGTATAAAGTGAAAAGTAAAAGGTTATATGATTTTCTTAATCTTATCACTCATCACTTTTTACTCATTACTCCTATATAACTGAATATCAACTGATTATCAATCCTAAATACCACTTAATTGTTCTATTTCTTCATCATTTAATACTTTCTCAAGGTCTATTAGTATTAATAATCTAGTATCGACTTTTCCAATTCCTGAAATATAATTACTATTTATAGATGTTTTTACTGCTTGAGGTGGTGGTTCAAATTTACTTTGAAGCGTTTTTAAAACTTCTGAAACAGAATCAACGATTACACCTAACATTTCTTTTTCCATTTCAATAATAATTATTTTAGTGGTTGGTGTTATTTCTGTAAACCCAGAATTAAATCTTTTTTTTAAATCTAAAATAGGGATTATTTGCCCTCTGAGATTTATTACACCTTCAACAAAATTAGGAGTATTTGGAATTCTTGTTGGAGTTTGATATATTTGTATTTCTTTTGCTTGAGTAACTGGAATACAATAATCATCTGATCCTAATTTAAAAACAACAACATGTAATTCTTCTGCTTTATTGCTCATATAAAATTATGCCTCTTAAAATCAAAACAATAATATTCTACAACAAATAAAGTACTTAATGTAAAATCTCAAGAAATCTTTTACTTATTTATCTGAAAACATTTAAATATAAAAAAATAGAGATGTAAAAAATACATCTCTAAAAATTTATCTTATTTCTTTTTTTTAGGAGCTAAATAAGCTATTTTACTTTTTCTAGGTTTAGCTTTTTTAACTTTAACTTTAACTACAGGCTCTTCTTTAACTTCAACTTTTTTAGAAGCTTTAGCTGGTTTTTCATCTTTAGCTTTTTTAACTTTAACTTTAGCTACAGGCTCTTCTTTAACTTCAGCTTTTTTAGAAGCTTTAGCTGGTTTTTCATCTTTAGCTTTTTTGCTATCAGTTTTTTTAGCTTTAGATGCTTTAGGAGCTTCTTCTTCTTCTATATTTTGTTGCCCTAATAAATTAGATATATCAACAATAAATTTATCTGCATTTCTTAATCTTAAACTAACAACTCTTGCTAAATCTAATATTAGTTTTGATGCAATAGAAGGATAATTTGTTCTTAACAAGTTAAACTGATCTCTAGAAATTTGTAGTAAATCAACATCATCAGAAGCTAAAATTGTTGCAGATCTTGGTTTACCATCTAAAAAAGATAATTCTCCAAAAACTTCACCTGTTACAATTGTAGAAAGTTTAATCTTTTTACCTTCTTTTGTATGAGCAAAAACTTCAAGTTGACCTTTTAACACAACATACAGAGAATCGTCTTTAGAATCTTCTTTAAAAACAACTTCGCCACGTTGGTAATACTTCTTTTCAGAGTAATTTGATATAACTCTTACTTCTTCATTAGTAAATTCTTCGAAAACCTGAATTTCATTAGAGTTTTCTTTTTTTACTTTTTCTTTAGATTTAGCCATTTACTTCTCCTAAATTTAAGATTACTTTTTTCATTAAAAATTTTAATTAATTTATATCATATTTCGTAAGAAAATGAAAGATTAATTTAAAAACATCTATAGAAAATACTGATATTCTATCACAAATAAATTAAGATTATCAGAAAAAAATAAATAAAAGCATAAAAATAAAACAAATGCTTATAATTATTACTAAAATTATTTTTCAAATAATCCTATTTTTTTTAATGATGATGTCCGTCTGGTCCATGTATATGCCCATGTGCAAGTTCTTCTTCAGATGCTTCTTTTATATCAACTACTTCAACTTCAAATCTTAATTTTTCACCAGCAAGAGGATGATTTAAATCAACAAGTACATGATTTTCTTCAATTTCATAAATTGTTGCGGGGATATAATTATTGTCTTCGTCCATAAGAGCAAAAGGCATTCCTAATTCTATTTCAGCATCTTCAGGAAAAACAGTTTTTGGTATTTCTTGAAAACCATCAGGATTTATATCTCCATAAGCATCTTCTGGTTCTACTTCTACAGTTTTTTTATCACCAACAGAAAGACCTTCTAATGCTTTTTCTAAACCAGGTATTATATTGTCATAACCAAAAAGAAAATACAACGGTTCACTATCTTGTGTAGTATCAGCTATGCTTCCATCATCAAGATATAATGTGTAATCAATTCCTACAGCTTTATTTTTTCCTACTTTCATTTTTTTCTCCATAGAAAATATTATTATTTGAAAATCTAAAGAACTAAAAATTTTATTTTAAATAAAAAGATTAATATTTTAGTTCTATAAAAATTACAAGGTTTAATTATACAATTTAATTTTTTAATTCAATGCAATAATAATTAAATATTTATAAGCTACTATGCAAATATAATAAAGATAAGTTATAATGACTAACATGTTTTAAGTAATTTTATTTAAAACTAGCACCAAGGTACTTAGTACCTTATGCCTAAAAGGTTGTTCGGTTAATATATACCGACAGGTGAATGATAAATATATTAAGTCAAATATCTTGATAAGAACATCTTTGATAGATCTATTTCTTAATTATCTTTATATATTACCTAAACTTATTATCAGTTTGTTTTTTAGCTTTAAATTTTTTTAGGAGGAAACTACTATTAGTAAAGATTCTGGAACTCTCATCAATGAGATGATAAAAGTAAAAGAGGTTCGAGTTATTGATCATGACTCATCTCAGCTTGGTATTATAAGTACTAGGGAAGCACTTAGCATTGCCAGAGAGAAAGATTTAGATCTTGTAATGGTTTCACCAAACACAGTTCCTCCTGTTTGTAGAATAATGGATTTTGGACGACATAAATATGAACAAGAGAAAAAATTTAAAGAAGCAAAGAAAAAACAACATGTAACTGATATAAAAGAACTTACTGTAAGTTATAAAATTGGTGAACATGACTTTCAAGTAAGAGTAAAAAGAATAAAAGAGTTTGTTGAGCATGGCGATAAAGTAAAAATGAGTGTAAAGCTCAGAGGTAGAGAAGAGCAACACGCTCATCTTGCAGTTAATCTTCTTAATAAGTTTGCTGCACAATCGGACGAGTACGCAAGTGTTGAAAAGCCAGCAACAAGAGAAGGTAAGCAAGTATTGATGATTTTAGTACCCAAAAAGGGAGTGTAAATATGCCTAAAGTTAAAACAAGAAAATCTGCTGCTAAAAGATATTCTGTAACAGGAAGCGGTAAGATTATGAGAAGAAGTGCTGGAACAAAGCATTTACTCACTGGTAAAAGAAAAAGACGTGTAAGAGCTTTAAAAGTTCATGCAGGAGTTCATCATACCGATATGGATAGAGTTATATCTCAACTTCCTTATCTTAATTATCTTTAAAAACAATCAGGAGTAAATAAATGAGAGTTACAGGCGGAAACGTTTCTAAAAAAAGACATAAAAAGATCCTTAAATTAGTTAAGGGACATAGAGCTGGTGCTGGAAAACTTTTAACTTCAGCTAATCAGTCAATGATGAAAGCATTGAGATATGCTTATCGTCATAGAAGAGAAAAGAAAAGAGAGTTCAGAAGACTTTGGATTACCAGAATAAATGCAGCTTCAAGAATGAACGGTTTGTCTTACAGCAAATTTGTTAATGGTTTGAATCTTGCAAATGTAAAAGTTGACAGAAAAATACTTGCAGATTTAGCTGTTAATGATATGGTTGCTTTCAAAAGTTTAGTTACTCTTGCAAAGCAAAGTTTAGAAGCTAAAACTTCAGCATAGATTTAATAAATTAGAATTCATAAAGTTTTTTATGTAATTCTTCTTATAAAAATGTAAAAAAGAACCTATTTATTTGATAGGTTCTTTTTTTTATATATAATTAAGTAAAATAAGTTTAAAAATATAATAGTCTATTTATTATTATAAAAAAATATGTCATAATTATTTAGAATCCTGTTTTTGAACTATTTTAAGTGAAATAATTCTATTATGGGTTTTAATTTTTTAAATGTAAATTATCTAAGGTATTGTAATGGTTAATTTAAATGTATCTGCGGCTGGTTCTCTTAGTACGCTTAATCAATGGATTGGATTAATAAATTCTAATCTTACAGGTACAAAAAAAACAGGTTATAAGGAAACCAGATTAACTTTAGGTCTTGGGGCTCCAGATGAAATAGGTGCTGCACCAGGAACAACAGGTTTTCCTATATCAATACCATCATCTTCATTAACTATTAAACAAACTGAAATTTTAGATTATGTTCAAGGAACACTTTTACAAACCCAAAATCAAACCGATTTTGGGTTAAATGGAAAAGGATATTTTGTTGTAGAAGATAGTCAAGGTGTTCGTTATGCTACCAGAGATGGTTCTTTTAGATTTGATAATGATGGATATTTAGTAACTTCAGAAGGATTAAGAGTTCTTACTTCTGGACAAGACTATTTTAGAATACCTATTAGTGAAAATTTTGTTGTAGATGAATATGGAAAAACAACTGGAATAAAAGGAACTGATGGAAGATTTCAGATAGTTAATGAAGGAGACCCTAATGGTTTAGTTTTTAATCCTAATGGAACAATTCCTGGTGGTATCCCTCCATTAATTCCTCCTCCTGGCTTAAGATCTTATAATTTAAGTAAATACGGAATGAAACGTTTGATGGTTGTAAATATAGAAGATAGCTATAAATTACACTACTCAAAATATGGAAGTACCAAATTTGACTTGGGGGAATATATTCCACTAAGAATGGATAATGATTTTTCTGAAGATATAAGTATTTTAAACTTAGCGGAATCTGATTTGTTAAATCCTTTTACAGGAAAAATAAATCCTAATGGTAATGGTTTCCCTGTTGCAACTGGACCTAATCCTACTGGAAAAGGTAGTTCTGTTATTGGTGTATTGGGTGGTGAAAATATAGATTATTTCAAACATGATACTACAAATGGTGTAGTTAGAATGTCTCAAAGAGATTCAGTTTATGCAAAATCTTTACTTACTGGGCATAAATTATCTAGTTTTCAAGCTTCAGCAGATTTTAGTTTGAGAAGAGATATTGGTGCAGATAGTATTCAATCTTTTGGTTTCTTTTTTGGTCAAAAAGAAAAGTATCAATTAGCTCAAGATACTAATTTTGGACAAACAACTGAATATATCTCTTTTGATAATACAACAGGTTTGGCAAATCATTTTAATAATACAGTTCCACCAGCAGAAAATCAGAATGTAAAAAATGTAAATATGAGAAGTGGTTTTTGGGCAGGGATTTTTCATGATTCTGTATTAGGTGATCAACTTATGATTCAAGGGGAAGGTATGGTAAAAAAGATAAATATACCTGTAGGTTTGAATTATGATGCTTTAAATTCTACTGCAACTGCAAATAATTATAATTTAACCTTAACCGCAAATGGAAATAATGTGTCAGTTAATCTTTATGATAACAATAATAATCTGATTATTTCTTTAGGAGCTAGTATCAATATTGATTTATACAAAGATGGGTATGTTGGTATAGGAAATGGTGCAAGACCAGCTAATAGCAATAATACAGCGGTAGATATAACAAGAGTACATCTTCATGAATTAGATAAAAGTAATTATTATGACAATGTTATTACAGGAGGAGATGAGAAATATCGTCAAGCTCCTGGAGATCAATTAGAAACATTAGGGCAAGCTTCAAAATTAGGAACTGTTGTAAATCAAGGTTATTTAGAAGAATCAACATCTAGTCTTTCAGATGCTTTACCAATGTTATCTAATATTCAAAA
Organism: Cyanobacteriota bacterium; assembly: GCA_038060635.1. Taxonomy (GTDB): domain Bacteria; phylum Cyanobacteriota; class Sericytochromatia; order UBA7694; family JACMQJ01; genus JBBTGK01. Next base: position 6,647 of record JBBTGK010000102.1, read on the forward strand.
AATATTCGCAGCTATTGCAAAAATAATAACAGTGGCAAATAGTAATATTGATGATGTTAATACTCTTTTGAGATAGTTTTATAGCAACTTTTTTATTTTGATTACAATAATTTTACTTTGTTATAAATAAAAGTGCGTATTTAAACACGCACTTACAATCGTTATATAACTAGATTTCAATCTTAAATTAATTGAATTGTCCCAGTACTCTGGTATTTATTTATAATTATTTTTGAGGATAAAAATTAGTACTAGTCGCTTTACCACTTGAATAATCAATTAAATATGAATTAAAAATTTCACAACTATTTCTCACATAATTATAAACATCTACAAAAAGAGTTTTTGTTATAAAATTTACATCTCCATCATAAATTGAAAGTGTTACTCCTTCAATTTTTCCTTGAGATATTTTAGAAAAAATCTCATAATCACCAATTTCTTTTGTTGTTACAAATTTTTTCATAAAATCCATCATTGGCTCTTTAGGTGATTTAGTGAGTGTTATATTTACATCTATATAAAGTTCCATTATAGGTTTTTTATAAGAATAGTTCTTTTTAACTTTAGAACTTGAATATATTAATGTTCCCTTGTCTTTAGGTACTACTGGTGAACTTTTTTTTGCTAAAGATTGTACTTGATCTATATTTTGCACTTCTGGCGAAATCAATAAATCGGCATTTTTCTGACAAGCAGATAATAAAAAAACTGAAGCAAAAGCTAATAAACTAAATTTTTTCATAAGTTATTTCCTAAGTTTTAAATCTAAATATAATAATAATATCATACTATCGTAATATTCTTATTTAAGAAAATATTATTATCTGGTAAAAAAATGTTTAAGAAATCTTCTATTAGTTTTTTAAAATCATTATTATACAAAAATAATAACATCAATTTTATTAAAAGTAATGTAGATAATGTAAATTACTGAAAAGGTATAAAATTAATAAGATGTCTAAAACTTACCGAAAAATTTCCATTTCTTAAATCAATCCAAGATATTACACCATTTCCAGAATTATTTAGTTTTAAAGCTGGGTTTATTTGATCTGCTTGATCAATACTAGAAGAAGTAATTCTTATATCAGTAATTCCAGAAAAAGAGAGATTCGTAATTTTTTTACCATATAATACTTTTTTAGTAGGACTTTCTCTTAAATCTTCCCAAACAACAAAACCATTATTATTATTATCAATAGAAACATTTGGATTTGCTTTATTTGTTAATATATTACTATCAGATAAAATAAATTTATTAGTTTCAAGATCTGGTGTGTAAGAATTTACTTTTAGACCCCAAATATTATTGCCATCTTTCCAAACAATTAAGCCATTTCCTGTATCATTTAAGCTAATTGAAGGTCTTGAAATTAAAGAAACTGTTGTTAGTGCAATTCCACTAACTGCATTTATAACCCCGGCTGTTATTTTTCTAAAATTTAAGCCAGAACTAGACCAAATTACCATACCATTTCCTTGGTTATTAATAGAAATCTCTGGTTTATAAGATGCTCCCAAAGCAACATCTATAGATGATTCTGATCCTGTTAAAATATTATTTACTATATCTCTTTTTATCAATGTATAAGTTCCTGAAGTGTTGTCAACAAAAGTAATAAAACCGTTTCCAGATGAATTTATTTTTATATTCGGATTTTTTTGATCGCCAACAAAAGTTGTAGAAGCAGGAAATTGATCTCCAATTGGTGCATAAGATTCTATTTTTCTTAAATAAACTCTTCTATTTCCATTTTCAGGTGTTGACCATGCAATAAAACCAACACCATTATCATCAACTGAAACATAGCTTTCTAATTGTTCTCCAATATTAATTAAATTTACTTGAAATGGTAAACCAATAGGATTAAAACCTTTAACTCTCATTGCATAAATATCATTATCAGTAGATTTTTTTTCTACCCAAGTGATTAAACCATCACCTTTATTATTTAATGAAGATGAAAGAGTTTGTGCTAATGCTGATTGTTGAATTGTTGTTGTTGATATTGGAAAATCATCACTTCCTGGTTTTGAGCTAACTAGTTGTGGATTTAATTCTAAAAAATTATTTACTCCAGAAAAAGTTAAGGAAAAATCTTCATTTACAGTAACTGAATTATCAGAGAAAGCTATTTTTTGTTGTATATTATTTATTAATTGAGGTTCTAATAAACTTTTATCATTTTCATCAACAATATTTAAAACTGCATAATAAGTTCCTACAGGAACATTTAAAAAATTGATTATATGTGGTGGTGAAAGAGTTTCTCCACTTCTATCAATAATTATAGGTGTTTGAGATAAAGAGGTATTAGCAAAGTCATTTTTATCAGTACATAGAGAAATTTTATATTTTCTTATATTTTTTATTAATTCTGGTGAAATTGGTTGAGTTGCTTTTATTGAAAAACCTTTTTCTATATTTAGAGATATTTTTGCTCCTTTAGAATTAGATTTAGTATATTTGTTAAGATCAATATTTATAGAATTATTGTTTATATTTGAATCAACTAAATTTATATTATTATTTGAACAAGAAAAAGATACTGATATTAATGCTATATAAACTAGTGATAGAA
>JBBTGK010000103.1:0-33150 GCA_038060635.1 Cyanobacteriota bacterium
TATCATCTAAATCAACGGATGATTTTTTAGTTGATTTGGCTTTATCATCACCAAGTAAATTTTCTAAATCATTTGCATCATTTTTTTGAGATGAAGATAAGCTACTATCAGTTAAAATTTTATCAGAAATTTCTATAACAGAATCAGATATATTTATTTTAGAGGTAAGTTTAACCATTGTTGCATCAATTAGATAAAAAGATGCCATTTCTGGGTCTCTAATAAGATTAGACGAATCACCTATAGAAACAATAAATTTTTTAAGATTTTTTAAAATATTATTATGTTGATTACTACTTTTTTCAGCAGTTGTTTTTAATGAATCATTTTTTATTGAAAGCCAATCTTTTTTTAAATTAATTATTCTATCTGATATTACTTGGTCTAGATAATTTTTTTCGTTTACTAAGCTTATTTCATTCAAACAATCATCAATATCTTTTTGATTTTTCAACATATCTTTTTTAATATTTGAATTACCTAATAAATATTTTTGAGAGTGTAATTTATGCTCTGGAAGGTTTTGAAGTAATTTTTTTATAGATTTTATATATTCTAATCCCTGTATTTCTTTAGTTGTAAAATTTGTGGAAGAGCTCATTTCTACCATCAATATAGACAAAAGACCTACAGCTGGTAAAACAGCTAACCCAACTGATAAAATCAGCTTAAATGCAAGTTTGTTCTTCATTTTATACTCCAAAATTAATTATCATTAATTATTATTGACTCATCATTAAAAAAAGCTTGTAGATCTAATATGTAAATTAAATTATTATCAATTTCTATCATATTTCTTGTATATTTATATTTTTCAGTATTAGATATGCAATTATTAAAAATAAAGTCTATTTTTTTTACAAAATCTACTGCAATTGCAGTATCAATATTTTTATATTTTATTCTTATTATTTCATAGTCATTTATTTGAGTTTTATCAAAAATTAAAAAAGATAAATCATTAACAGGAATAACATTTCCTTTTACATTTACAATTCCTTTTATAAAACTTGGTAGAAAAGAAAATGATTGTAAAGAAAAATCTGAAATGACTTCAACTAAATATCTTGAATCTATTGCAAAATCGGTATTTTGAATTGAAAAAATAATAAATTCTGTTTTATCTTTATTACTTTGGTCATCTATTTCTTTTGATAAAAAACGAGTTCTTTTTAATAATTTATCAGAACCTATATTATCTAGGTTAATATTAATTTTTGGCATTAGATAACTCCAAATTTTCTATTCTTTTTCTAATATTTGTAATAAAAGAACTTTTATTTATTTTTAACAACTCCAAAGTATTATCATTTTTTAGTTTTAAATCTTCTAAAGCATTATTATTTTCAATTGAATAAATAAGTTTATTTGCTTTTTCAAAATGCTTTTTAGCTTTATCTTTCATATTATTTTTTATTAATATTTTGCCACATTCATAATGAACAAGAGGGGATGTTGAATTTAAAAATACCGCTTTTTTAATATTAAACTCTGCGGTTTTAATATTATCAAGGTTATATAAGACTTTAGCTTTTAATAAATAATTAAAAAAATCATGAGGTTCTTTATTTATTAAAATTTCAATATAAATAAGCGTTTCTTCATATTTTTTTTCATATATTAGATTTATAACTTTATTTAATGTTTCCGTATTATCATTATCATAGAATAAACTTTTATCTAATTCTTGATTTGTCTCTTTTATAACTTGAGTTTCATTTTCTGTATCATCAAAAACTTCTTTATAAAAAACAAAAATACCATCTTTAAATTCTTGTTTAAGTTTTGATTTTTTTAAAATATAATTTTCTTGGGCACTTGTTATAACATAAGCATTTTTATTTAATAAACCTTCAATCTGATTTGATATATCAATAAAAGTTTTTTCATCAAAGTACATAAGTATATTTCTACAAAAAACAATATCTGGTTTAGAATATTTTTGCATAACATTTTCATCAAAAATATCTTTTTTTATATTAAATTCCTTAAAAAAAACTTTGTTTGAAATATCTTTTGAAATTTGAAATGAGTTTTCATTTTTTTTAGAAAAGTATTTATCAATATAATATTTTTCTACCCCTCTAAAAGACCATTTGGTATAAATACCTTCTTTTGCTTTTTCCAAAACTTTTGTATTTATATCAAACGCAAATATTTTGACTTTGTCTAGTATTCCTAGTTCACTGCATAAAATAGCTAAAGTATAAGGCTCTTCTCCACTAGAACATCCTAATGACCAAATTACAACTTCTTCATTATTTTTTATTCTACTAACTAAATCTTTTTTTACATATTCAATTTGTTTAACATCTCTAAAAAAATAGGTTTCATTTATTGTAATTTCATTTATTAGTTCGGTTAAATCAAGATATTGAAAATCTAGTGTGGTATCATAAATTTTTAAAAGATCAAAATTATCTTCCACAAATCGTTCTATACATTCTTTAATTTTTTGATCTGAAACTATTCCTAATTCCGTATTTATGTATTTAGATAGTTGATCAATATAACTTTTTTTAAAAAAATTCATGATAGTATTCCTTTATTTTCATAGAATACTTTTTTAGCTATTTTATCTATATCTATCAAATAAACTAACTCTTCTTTTACTTTAAAAGTATTTAAAACAAATAAATCACTATTTTTTTCTATTTTTTCATTAGAAATTTCTTCTTCTGATATATTTTCAAAAATACTATCAGTTAAAATACCTAACATTGTATCTTTTATATTTACTATAATAATTATTGAATCTAAACTATAAGATCCATGTAAAAAGTTAAAAATTTTTGATGCTTCAATTACAGGAATTAATTTACCATGATAATTTATTAAACAATCTATAAAATTATGATTAATATCCTCTAAATAAACAATATTAATCATTTCCTTAACATAGTTAATATCTATAGCGAATTTTGTATTGTGTACTTGAAAAATAATATAATTCATTTATCTCAAACTCATAGAAGAAATTATATTACCGCCTTGATGAAAGGCATAAATATTATCCCAAATAACTACTTTATCACTACTTAATGTTGGTGAACCATAAACAGACGCTGCTTTTTCTAAAGTATCACCAGATTTTATTCCTTTAGTTGTTTTACCTTTGTAGTTTAATCCAAAAGTTATTTCTGATAAAATATCATTTTTAGCAAATAAAAGTATTATTGATAACGTATCATAAATTATCAGTCTAGGATTTATGGAAGTATTACAAGAATAAGATTTTAGTATTTCTTGAGCTTCAGCTTTGCTGGTTTTATTAATTTGTAATCCAAGAACTGTTCTTTCATATTCATTTATCACAAGCATATTTTCTTCTATATTTTGTTCTTTTGATTCAATATTATCTTTTAATAATTGAGTACTATCTTGAGTTTCTTTAAGTTTTTCAATTTGTTCATCAATTCTTTTTGAAGCTTCCATAAATAATTTCATAGGTTTGGTGGTTATTGTTTTTTCTGCATCTTGCCAAACTTCATCTTTAAAAGTTCCTGATTTCATGGCCATAATAGAATAAAAAGCATCCTCTCCTTTTAAATTTCCCGATTCTGCGTGTATAATTTCTCCAAAAGAAACAAATAACATCCCTTTTTGTTTTGTAATTGGATCTGAAACCGAAATTAGTTTTTGTTTTCTTGATAATACAATCATTTGAACGAAATCAAAAATATTTATATCTTCAACCGTTCCTTTTAAACCTTCAGTATTTTGGTTTATTTCATCAAGAACTTTTTTAACGGTTTTCATGTTTAACGGTTTTTCAAAATAATTTAAAGCCCCTACTGAAGAAGCAAATTCTCTTACCTCATCAGACCCAAACGCTGTCATCATTATTACTTGTGTATTTGGTTTATTTTCTTTTATCCATAAAAATAATTCTATTCCATTTATATCAGGCATATCAATATCTGTTATAACTAAATCAAAACTATCTGTTTTTAATAGTTCCAAAGCTCTTACTGAAGAAGATTCTGTTGTTGCATCGTATTCTTGAGACAATAAATATTTTTTCATTATTGATATAATTGTTGGTGAGTCATCAACCACAAGAATTTTTCTTATTCTTATTTTTTCTACTTTGTGCTCACCAGAACTATTCATATTTTTGACAATAATATCTCTTAATTCTTTATTATTACCACTTAAAGTTTTTCTTTTTAGATCTATAGAGTTAATAATATTTTGTGATTTATTATGTAAATCTTTTTCACTAAAAACTTCTTTACCAATATCAACTTCTAAGCTTTTTATAGCAGCTTCTTTTTCGTCAATTATTCTAGCTGCTTCCATAAATAAATTCATAGCAGGAACATTAATTGTTCTTTCAGCAGGTTCAACCCATTTTGAAACATCAAATCTCCCATTTCTTATACCTACAATTGATAAAAATGCTTCTAAGCCATTTTGCTCTTCAAATTCGGCATGTATGATTTCTCCTTCTTTCAAAAAAATCTTACCTGTTTTATTTTTTGTTAAATCGGTAAAAATAATTAATTTTTCTTTTTTGGTAATAATCATCATTTGTAAAAACTCAAAAAGATTTACATCACTCATATCACCCTTAAAACCTTCTGATTTAGGTTCTTCTTTTTCCTCTATAGTATTTTTATTAGAGCCTTTTTCAAATTCTGATAATCGAATTAATTTATTTTTGATTTCTTCCTCTAACATTAAAGTTTTTGATTTTAATTCTTTGTTTACTTTATTTAAGGATTCAATTTTTGATTCAAGTTCGGATATTTTATTTCTTGAAAATATTAAATCGCCTCTACTTGAATTTACTTCTTTTGTTAGTGCTTCATTTTTTAAATTTAGTTCATTTATATAATTCTTAGACATTTCGCTTGTTTTTGAATCATTAGATGATACATTAGATACTTTTGATTTTAAATCTTGATTTTTTCTTTCTAAATCATCAGATAAAAATTTACTTTTACTTAATTCAGATTTCAAAGATAGAATTTCATTACCTAAAGATATTTCTATCATCTTAAAATTTGAAATTTGAGAATTAAAAGAAGCATTACGAGAATTTGATTCTTCTAATTTAAGCTCTAAATCAGAAATATTTCTTTCATATCCAGATAATTTTGTATTTAAATTATGTAACTCTTCTTTTAGTTTAGCACCAAATAGATTTTCAAAAAATCCCAAGAGAAAAACCTCCTTTTAAAATATATTAAAAACCATTACTTAATTTATTATGTTTGCTAATTTTAATAACTTTGAAGAAAAAGTATTACCTTCTTTTTTTAAGTTTTTCATATTAATTAAAATTTTTGATTTACCATTGCTTGTTATTCCTACACAAACAGAGGCAAATCCCTCATCAACAAAAGATGGTTCTGACGAGAAAGTAAGTATTTTATCTCTTCTAGCAGTACGAGATATATAGTCAACAGAACTTAATCCTTTTGATAAATAAAATACGTTTATGCCGTTATTTTTAGCTTGATCTACAGATGATACAGGAACTGAAACACTGCTAATACCATTATTGCTTAAATTTTGCATTATTCTTTTTTTAGAGTTTACTGATGTTGAACTTGAAGGTTCAAAAACAATTCCAACTTTAGGATCAGAAATAGAGGTGCTAAAATTAATTATTTTTGAAAAAAACTTAGTTTCCAAAGTAACAGGTGCAGGATTATAATTTTCTGCAAAAGCATAAGCTGTAAAAACAAAAGATACCAAAAATGAAAGAAACAATTTTCTCATAAAACTCCTATTTAACAAAAATAATTAATATAAACATATTTAAAATTGAGATTAAAATAATTTCCTAATAAAAAATTAGGAAGTTATTTTTATTAGATACTTAAAAACCTAAAGATGTTTGGAAGTAAAAAGAATTTGGATCTTTAAGTTCTTGTTGCATAGTGTAGCTATAAGCAAACTTCATAACAAATTTTTTATAAACATCATAAATTGGATAATAATTTATACCAGCAAGGATTCTTTGTCTATTTTGTAAAACATCATTACTAAAAGAAATTTGATCGTATCTAATAATAGGTTCAATTGGTTTGAATAAATAAGCCATTTGAGCATAACCACCATTTTTTATTACATCTGATTTACCTAATTGTTGAATAGCATAAACATATTCACCTCTAAGAGTAAAATGTCCCAATTCATAAGCAACATCAACATCAGCAATAGAAAGTCTTTTTGCTGCATCAGGAGTGTAAGAACCAGTATATCCAGATAAAGAAATTTCTAAACCATCTAGTGGTGTTATTCCTAGTCTTCCACCAAATCCTTTATCAGATTTATCAGCCTCAACATTATTTCCTCTCATTGATCTTATTCCAGCATCTTTAACATCTGAATCTTTTGCAACCCCACCTTGTTTTAAACCATTTATTACATAAAGGCTATAATTTACATTTTTATTAATTCCAAAATCGTATTTACCAAATATTTCTACCCCTGTATCACTCCATGTTACAGGAATTATTTCTCTTAAAGCAAATGGTCTATCAACACCTTTTGTAATGTATTCTGGATAAAGGTATGAATTAAAAGTTCCTATTGGAACCAAAAATTTACCAAATCTGAAATTAAGTAAAGGGTTAGCTAATAAATCAATTTGTCCAACCCTTACTTCATACTCTATACCACCGTGTTCATTTTCTATTTGAAGCTCACTTGAAACAAGATCTTTTATATTTACACCAAGAAATAAGTTATAGTATCTTGGGTCAAAAGTAAAAGGTTTAGAATTTACTTTCATTGCATCAAACGTTGTATAAGCATGAATATAAGGTTCAATTCCTAATTCTTGATTTGCTTTGTTAAGTAAATAACCAAAAGACCCTGTACTACCTGCATTAATATCACTATTTAATAATTCATCTAAAGAATCTTCATCATCATCATTACTTCTATCTTTTTTATCAATTTTTTTGTCATTTTTTTTATCTTTTTTATCGCTCTTTTTATCTTTTTTAACTTCATCCAAAATAGAAGTTTCATCTTCTAATTTAACTTCTTCTGCATAAGAATTATTAATAGAAAATAAAAACGTGTTTAATGCTATCACAGTAGATAAAACAACTTTAGATTTAATTTTTAGCATGACTCTGTCCTTTTTAAAATAAAATAAATAATCAAAAACAAGTAACTTATGAAAAAATGTCTGAAATAAAATTTAAGATAAAATATCTATTCCAAACGTAAACTTAATATATTTGTTACGTATACTAAATATTGTTAATTATACTAAATCAAAATTCTCAAATAATTGATTTGAATCTTTCTTTTAGTTGATTCAAATCAATTAAATTCATTTTTACAAACCAATTCTATAAAAAAATAATTATTTTTGTTAGTGTTTTTTTATCTCTATAAATTAAAACCTTGATAAGATAAGGCTTTAGTAATGATAAAAATTTAATTTAGTTTAATTTTTTATCACCCTTTTTAATAATCCTATCACCCTAAAAATATTATTTATTTAATTTATAAAAAAAATTAGTGTTAGATAAATAAATAAAAAGGGTTAGATAAATTTAATAAGATAAATTAAATAAAGCTCTCTAATGCTTTTAATTCAAGTAAATGTTTCAATTTAAATAAATTATAAAATCATAAAAAAATATATTTATGCTAAATTTAAACTAGCAAGAGATTATTTAATCTTGCATTTATATGTTTGTTATTTAATAAGGATTTTATAATGAATATAACATCTATAAAAAATAATGTTGAAATTAATTCTTCATTTTCTGTGAATAAAAAAAAAGAGACTGTTTTAGAAAAAACGGTTTTTAATAATGATATTTTATTTGTAGGTCTTAATCCTAATGCTTCTTTTGAGTTTAAAGAATTAAAAAAAAATAACTTATTAGCTAACGTTTCTTATCTTGGAAATAATAGTTCTAACACAATAAATATGAATAAAAAAAATGTTGATATTTCTCATGGTGTTCAAGTAACAGAACTTTGTAAAAATCTAAACTTAGATCCAATTCAAAGTGAAAAACTAAGAACCGTTTTTGATAATATTATAACTTCTGATAAAAAATTAGTTATTAATACAAAAAAAGAATTAAGAGATGCTATTGATAATATAGGTTTACCTGATGGAATAAAATTAGGTGTATATGAACAATTATCTAATATAGGCTCTTCTTTCACTTCGGAAATAACTAAAGAAAAATATAATTTGACTTTTAAAGATGGGATAGATAAATTTGTAGATTCTTTAGGATTATCTAATGAACAGTCAAATAACCTAAAAACTTTAATGCTAAATGAAAATTATAAAATAAGAGATGAACTTGCTACAATTATTTCAACTTTTGCAAAAGCTGAAAAAGGAGAGCAAATACCAGCTCGCTTTATAATATCTGCACATAGTTCTGGAAAAGATTATTGGGGTGAAGGTAATGGCTTATTAAGTAGTGATACAGTTAAAAACATTGCTAAAATAATGCCAAAAGCATCTTCTCAAATAGAAGATTTTGTAATAGCAGCTTGTTACGCTGGAAGTAAATCTTCTTTAGATGAATATAAAAAAGTTTTTCCTAATTTAAAAACTTTTATGGGATATATAGATTCAGCACCAGGATCTTATAGTGGAGCAACAACACATTTAAAAACTTGGGAAAAAGTAACCAGAAATGATAATCAAGTAATAACTCAAAATATGTTTAAAGATACAAGAAAAGGAGATCATGTATCTGCTTGGAGTGATAAATCTGGTTACAGTGTAGATCCACTTGTTGAAAAACAAATGAATGCTAGAAGTGGTTTTATAGAAACTATAACAAACTTATATCCTATTTTTAGTAAATATTATGATGAAGATAAAGCAATTAAAGATCCTCATGAGGGAGAACTAAGAGACGTATATAATCAAATACATATTGTTTTAAATAACCCTAATAATGATTTTGAACCAGAACAAAGAAAATTTTTAGAAACTTTTAAGGATAATACTTTAAAAACACTTTATTATTCTACTATTGCTGAAAAATTTGATAGTAAATATAAAAATACTATAGAAATAGGATATAAATTATCTGATTTAGAAGCACCTGATTTTTCAAAACTTTCTAGAGCTGAAGCTAGAATAAAAATAACTGAATTAGAAAAAAACTATAATGAAAAAAAGGATAATCCTTTATATAAAAACAAGTTAAATGAAATTAAAAAAACAATTGATCTCTTATCTAATGGTCTTATTTTATTAGATGCAGATAAAATACCTATGGAATGGATTTAATAATGAAAAAAAAATTGATAATTAAAAATTCTTTGAGTAATTTTTTTAATAACTTGATTATTGTATTTTATTCATTAATGGATAAACATAATTTTTTAAAAATACAAAAAAATACAAAAAAAAATATAGATTATGAAATTTTTAAATTATAAATCAAAAAATATTAACTCTTCCGTAACAAAAAAACTATATAGCCCTTTAAGTAGGGCTTTTTTTTTTAAATAAAATTTAAATCTTTTGCTTTTTTAAGTGCATCTTGTTTGTTATTTACACTAAGTTTTTTATAAATACTTTTTGTATGAGTTTTAAATGTATTTAGTGCTATTTTAAGGTTAGAAATAATATCTTTATTAGTTATATTTGAATCCATTAATTTTAATATTTCTATTTCTTTTTTACTCAGAGGATTTAGATTATTTTTAAGGGATGTTTTTTTTAAATTAACTCCAAACTCTTTATTAAAATGACCTAAAACATTGTAAGCATAAGTATTAAATACATTTATTTTTCTGTTTTTAAAATCCTTACAAATATCAATTAAAAGATTTTTAATATCATTTCCACCTCTAATAAAAAAACTAGTATAATTTGATTCTTCTGATATTATTAAAGCTTTTTTTAAAATTTTTATCGCATTAATTTTATTATTTTGTTTATTATATATTATTGCTTTTAAAATATAAATTTCTATTTTTTTATATAAAAATGTATCTCCTATAAAATCAAGTAAATTTTTTAATAATCTAATTGCATCTAAAAATTTTTCTTTTTTCATATAAAAATGTACTAATAATATTGATTTTTCATATAAATTTTCCATATTATGAACACTTTTTATTTTTTCTATAAATACAGAATTTATATATTTTTTTGTATTTATTTCCCAATCAGAATCAATTTTTTCTAATTCATCATTTAAAATAAGAATATATGTTTTTAAATCATTTAAATAGTTATTGAAAAAGATATTATTTGTCTTAAAATCAATATTTAAGGGTAAATTTTCTATTATTTTTAGAATTTCTTTAACTTTTGTAAGTTTACCCATTAATATTGCACAACTAAGAATAGAATAATAATAAGCAAATTTCTTAGTTACACTTTCTTCTTTTTCAGCTAATTCAATTATTTTATTTTTATATTGGTAGAAATATTCTACATCATTTTGATAAGCTGATATCTGCATAAGTTTTTTTAATATATTAATAATATATTTATGCTCTAATAAATTATATTTTTGTAAATTATCTAATATTTCATTTAATATTTCCTTCGATTTTTTTAAATTTCCTTCAGTTAATAAAATAAGTGCACTTTGTTCTTTATTAGCAAGTAACCAAATAATATTATTTGTTTTTTTACTTTCTAACACACCTTCTTCTGATAACATAAAACTTTTTTTAAAATTATAAGTAGAAGCTGTTATCCAGCTTAAATAGTAATAAACTAATACTAATAAATTAGAATCTAATGTATGTATTTTTTTTATAACTAAATTTATATACTTTTCTAGTTCATAGATATAAGAATTTTTTCTGAAAGCAACTAAAGTATAGAGAAAATTTATTAAAGTTTTTAATTCTGGATTAATATTAGTATTTTTTTCATTTTTATTTAAAATATACTCAGCATAATCAATTTTATAATTTATAGCTAAAAGAATAGCATAATATATTGATAATTTTGTATTTGATAAAACAACATCTTTAGGAATATTTTCTATAATATTTAATATTTTATTTAATTCATTATTTTTGATAAATAAAGGAAATAAATCTGATAATATATCACAAATAAAATTATTATTTTTTGTCAAAAGAGCATACTTAATAGCCTCATCATGACTATTATTTTCTTTAAATATTCTCGCTATTTTTTCACATAATAATAGATACATTTCATTGTTTTCAAGCTTTAATTTATTTAAAAGAGATGTAGAAAAGAAACTATTATATTTATACATAGTTCCACTTAAATTATTTTCATCCTTGATGCTCAGATTTTTCTTGTTACTATTCTCCTGTATGTATTCATGTAAATTATTATTTTCAAAAATCTCTATAAATAATTGTTTTTTTTGTATTTCTTCTATAAATTTGTATGAGTTATCTATATCTAATAATTTATTACATAAATAAACATTAAATACATCAAATATAGATGTTTTTAATAAAAAATCTAAAATGGAAGAGTCTAAGTTAATCAAGATTTCTTTTAATAAAAAATCTCCTAAATATTTATTCTCAGTATTCGATAATAGTATAGGTATAAATATTTTATTATTATCACAATGTTTTAAACATGTTGATTCAAGGCAAATTTTTTGAAGTATATTTTTATCAGTTTTTATATCAGAATCTAAATCATTTTTATTGATATCTATAATTGATAGTATAATTGTTTTTAGGCTTAAAGGCCAACCATTAGTTTTATTTTTAATAATATCAACATCTTCTTTATTCAAATAAAAATTATACTGTGAAAAAAAATCTAATATTTCTTCTTTTGTAAATAATAATTGTTCTGCATTTATTTCTAATATCTTATATTTATATCTAAAATTTAAAAAAGAATTTGGTATTTCATTTCTACCCGAAAATATAAAATGAATTTTATTAGAAGAATTATTTATAAATAGCGATAGTTTTTTATGTATTTCTTCATTTAGTATATAGTGATAATTATCTAAAATAATAATAATATCTTTATTTAAATTATTTAATTTTTCTAAAATAACACTAAGTGTATAATTTAAATCATAATCATCTCTGAAATTATTTAATTCATAAGTATTATTCAGAAGAATAGAAAAAGATTTAATAAAGTACGAAAAAAAATTATCAACTTTGTCATCATAAAAATCTAAAGAAATAAATATAACATCTTTTTTTAGATTTTTAAATTCTATCCATTGTGATAAAACAGTTGTTTTTCCAAATCCAGCTGGAGAACAAATAAAAATAACTTTTAAATCTAAATAATTTTCAAGAGTACTAAAAATATTTTTTCTTTTTATAACTGATTCATTAATTTGAGGGATTGACAGTTTTGCTTTAAAAAAAGGAATTTTTTTTTCCTCTACTTTTTTCATTTATTTCCCTTCCCTACTTGAAAAGCTTACAATAAAAAAACAGATATTTAATTATATTACAAATACCAATATATAATAAACAAAATTTAAACTTACATTAAATGAAATTACTTATAAATATAAAAATTCTTAAAATATTAACTTAATTGAAAAGATCAATTTCGTCATCTTCTGTTGCCATATATGTATCAGAAAAAATATTTTTAGCATCTTCTAAAATTTTATCTAAGTGATTATCTGTATGTCTGGGATCATGATGAAAAAGATATAATTTTTTTGAATTTGAAGATTTTGCAACGTCGATAGCCATTTCTATGGTACTGTGTCCAAACCCTTGACACATTTTATATTGTTCCTTTGTATATTGAGCGTCATGGATCAAAATGTCAGCATTTTTTGAAAAATTGACTAATCTATTATCAGGAGAATGATAACCTTCTATATCAGTCGCAAAAACTAGCTTTTTACCCTTATATTCAAATTTATAAACTAAAGATCCATCAGATGGGTGTGCATAGCTCTGATGAACATAAATTTTAAGATCATTTTCATCTGTTTCAATCTTTGGTCTAAAAAAATCATCTATTATTGGTTTATTTTCGCCATTTTTAAAAACTAAATATTCACCTTCTTTTAAATTATTTACTTCTCTGAGTGATTGCAAATTATCAAATTCAACAGGAAATAATGGAGCGTGCATACATTCTTGAAGGGCTTTTTTAAAATCTCTATCATAATATTTAGCTCCAAACATATAAAGTTCTGTTGAACCTATGTATATCGGAGTAAAAAAAGGCATCCCCATTATATGATCCATGTGAGTATGACTAAACAGCATGGTTGCTCTCATAGGATTTACTTTTTTTTCATCTTCACTTTGTGAGAAAAATTTTCCCACCATCTGATTACCTAAATTTATTATCCCTGTTCCAGAATCAATTATAATAAGGTTTCCATTTATTCTAAGTTCTACACAAGTAGTGTTTCCACCATATTTAATGGTGTTTTTACCTGGAACAGGAACACTTCCTCGTACTCCTCTGAATTTTATTTTAAATTCGTTGTTCATAAATCCATGCATTAACTAAAAAATTGCTCATTAAATAATATTTTTTAATAAAAAAACTAATTATATGTTTGAATTAATAGTATCAATAAAGATAATATAAGTATGTAGTTAAATCACATAATGATTTATTCAAAGGAAAAATTTAATTAAATTTGAAAAAACTTTCAAAAAGGGCTTTACGCTTATATTAAATTAATGTTATCTTTAAGATGCACGGTGTGGTGTGGCTCACAGAACAGATGTGAAATATAGTAATTTAATATTAATAAGAGAGATTTTTAAGTTGGTAGGATTTGATCATAGACCTGTTTTACTTAAGGAGGTTCTTTTTGGGTTAGATTGTAAAAAAGACGGAGTTTACCTTGACTGTACAACTGGTGGTGGCGGTCATTCTTCTGAGATACTTCGTGAGATTGGAGAAAATGGTTTTTTGTATTGTATAGACAGAGATATTAATGCTTTGGAACATGCAAAAACTGTATTTGATGGAATAAGTAAGAACTTTAAACTTATAAAGTCAAATTACTCTGATTTAGTTACAATTTTTAAAGAAGAAAAAGAGCTTTTATTTGATGGAATTCTTTTTGACTTGGGTGTTTCTTCACCTCAATTGGATAATACTGAAAGAGGCTTTAGTTTTTCTAAAGAAGCTTCTTTGGATATGAGATTAGGTCAAGATGAAGAGGATACTTTAACGGCAAAAGATTTAGTTAATAATTTGAGTAGAGATGAGCTTGTTGCTATTTTTTCTGAATATGGCGAAGAACCTTATAGTAAGACCATAGCTGATTTTATTGTTAAGGAAAGAAAAGTTTCACAAATAGAGACAACAACTCAACTTGGAAATGTTATAATAAAAGCGTTGTCAGGGAAAAAATATAAAGGGCATATTCATCCAGCAACTAGAGTTTTTCAGGCATTAAGAATAAAGGTTAATGATGAATTGGAAGGTCTAAAAAAAGTTTTACCTTTTGCAATTAGGTTATTAAAGCCTAATGGAAGGTTAGCGGTTATATCATTTCATTCATTAGAAGATAGGATAGTTAAAGAGACATTTAGAGCTGAAGCTAAGGGATGTAATTGTCCAGCAAGACAACCTGTTTGTCTTTGCGGACGAAAATCTGAAGGAAGAATTATAACAAAAAAACCTATAATTCCATCTGAAGAAGAAATAAAGATAAATCCAAGAGCCCGTAGCTCAAAGCTTAGGGTTTTTGAAAAAAATTAAAAATTAAGCAGGGATTGTTAATAAATGGCAAGTGCAGTAAATAAAAGTTTAGAAGAAGATTTCTTTGAAGAAAAATTAAATAGACTTTACTATTTTGATAGTGATTTAAGTTTGGATAATCTTAATTCATCATTAGAAATAGTTAAACCTGAAATAGCTAAACCTGTTATTAAGACTAGTACTATCACCAAGAAAAAAACTTTTATAGAAAAAACTAATCTTTCTATTGCTAATGTTTTATTGCTTTTTATAGTTTTTTCTTTGGTTTGTGTTGAATCTTTTTTTTATTATAAAGGGGTAAAAATTCAAACTTTTTTAAGTGCTACTCAAAAACAAGTAAATAAAACAATTGGTTTTAATGATAATCTTAAAATTGAACTTGCTAAGACCAAAGAACTTACAACTATAGAAAATATGGCTATAAAATTATATGGAATGAGAACAGCAGAAAACATAGAAATAAAATATCTCCAAACTCCAAAACAAGACTTATCAAATCAGATATTGATAAAAGAAGTATTGAATAAAGAAAAAAGTATAGAAATTCCTACAGGTTTATAATGAGGCTTGATGAAAAATCTGTTAATGGAAGAATTTATTTTATATATATAAGCCTATCAATAGCATTTCTCTGTGTTTTAATAAGATTAACATATTTGCAAACTTATAGACATCAAGAACTAAAAGAAAAAGCAGATTTACAACAAAGACGTGCAATAAGTCTTGCAAAAAAAAGAGGCGTTATTACAGATAGAAATGGCAGTATATTAGCAATTGATTCTGATTCTATTTCTGTTTATTCTTATGCTAAAGAATATGATTTTTCAAAATATACTATAAATAAAATAACTAGAGATTTGGCAAAAGCCCTTGATATTAAAGAAGATTTTTTAAAAAATAAAATTTCAAACTCTGGTTTTACTTGGATAAAAAGGCAAATGCCTGTTGGATATAAAAAAATATTAGATAAATTAGATATTCCAGGAATTGGATATGTCCATGAAAGTAAAAGGATTTATCCCAAAAAAAATTTAGCAGCCTCTCTAATCGGTTTTACTGGTATAGATAATACAGGTTTAGCAGGAATAGAAATTTCATTTGATAGTGTTTTAATAAATAAAAATGATGAAGAAAAGATTTTTTTAGATGGAATGGGTAGAGAAGTTGTTAGTAAAAGTAAAAATCAAGTAACAACAGGAAAAGCAAAAACAAATACTATCAAACTATCTTTAGACGAAAAAATTCAACATGTATCTGAAAGAGAACTAAAAAATGGGGTAAATTTATATAAAGCAAAAAAAGGACTAGTTGCTGTTATGGATCTTGAAACAGGAGATCTTTTATCTTTTGCTACATATCCTAGTTATGATTTAAATAACCCACCTAATAATTGGGGAGTAATAAATAATTGGGGTGTTAGTGAAATTTATGAGCCTGGTTCTACAATGAAAATTTTTTCTATAGCTTCTGCTCTTGAGAAAAAAAAGGTTGGAATTAACGAAATTGTAGCGTGTCCATCAGAAATAAATGTTGGTGGATGGCAAGTTGAAGATCATGGTTCTTGGGGTACAAGAATGTTAACGCCTCTTGATATAATAAAAGTTTCTAGTAATACTGGTGCCAGTATTGTAACAAGGCGAATTCCTCCTAAAGATCATAGAGACATATTATCTAAATTTGGTTTTGGGAAACGAACAGATTCAAATTTAACTGGAGAAATAGGGGGTATTTTACCAGAATTACCTTGGGATCAAGTAAGACAATCAACAATTTCTTTTGGTCAAGGCATTTCTGTTACTCCAATTCAAATTCTTACTGCTATGACTGCAATTGCAAGAGGTGGTATGAAAATAGAGCCTAGAATAATAAAAGAAATATCTGGCATAGATGGAAAAGTAATAAAAGAATATAAAAGTAAAGAAACAAGAACTCTTTCAAAAGATACTGCTGATAAAATGAAAAACTTAATGATGTCTGTTGTAGAAGATAAAGAAGGTACAGGAAGAGCTACTCATATTCCTGGATATGTTATTGGCGGAAAAACAGGAACTGCTGATAAGGTTGAAAATGGAGTATATGGAGCGAATGTAATGTCTTCTTTTTTGGGTTTTTACCCTGCTGAAAATCCTAAAATTTTACAATTTGTACTTTTAGATAGTCCCCAAACAGCCCGTTTTGCTAGTATGACGGCTGTACCAATTTATAAAAAAATAGCTATTGATACTTTAAAAATACTGAAGATACCACCAACAAGACCTGAAGATTTAATAGAAAAAGATAATAAACTCTAACGCACCCGGAGGGACTCGAACCCCCGACCAACTGATTCGTAGTCAGTTGCTCTATCCACTGAGCTACGGATGCAAACTAGAAAAGTTTTTGTAAGAACGGAGAGATAGGGATTTGAACCCTAGGTCCAAGTTTTAGCTCAGACGTCTTCTTAGCAGGAAGGTGCTTTCGACCACTCAGCCATCTCTCCATAAGTGATTTAATCATTTTACCCTAATTTATGTGTTTTTGTCAATATTTATATAATTTATAATGATTATGTTTGTATAAAAATTTCTAAATACTAAGTTGCTATTCTAATAAAACATTATTAAAAGCTTTTATTCATATTTTTATAATTTAAAAAATATTTGTGATAAAATTAGTTGAAAGTTTTTAGAAAAAAGTATTTAAAAGGGTTTTGTTAATGAGTGATTTATTATCAGAGTTAAGCAAAAACTATACTATAGAAAAAGAGCTAGGTAGAGGCGGTATGGGAACTGTCTATTTGGCTCTTGACAATAGACTTGAAAGACAAGTAGCAATAAAAGTACTAGAAATTTCAGGTTCTAATCAAGATGTAGATATAGATGAAGCTGTTCAAAGATTTAAAAGAGAAGCTAAAGCAATTGCAAAGTTATCTCATACTAACATAGTAAATATTTATGATGTTGGCAATGTAAAAGATCAATATTATATGGTTATGGAATATATCGATGGGAAGCCATTATCAGATATTTTAAAAGATCAAAAAAAATTACCTGTAGAACTTACTATAAATATAGTCCTTCAAATATGTTCAGCCTTAGATTATGCACATGATAATGGAATAGTTCATAGAGATATAAAACCAGATAATATAATGTTATCAAGAAAAGGGTTGCCAAAATTAACAGATTTTGGAATAGCTCAATTAAGTAAAGAAAAAAAGAGATTAACTCAAACAGGTGCTTTGTTGGGAAGTATGATGTATATATCACCTGAGCAACTTGAAGATTCTGGAAGTGTTGATCATAGAGCTGATATTTATTCTCTAGGAGCTACATTATATGAATTATTAACAGCTAAAGTCCCTTTTGATGGAAATAACCTTGGTGATATGGTTTTTAAGATTATGAGAGAAATACCAAAACCAGTTACTTTTTATGATAAAAACTTACCTTTGGCAGCAGATCTTGTAATATCAAAAGCATTAGAAAAAGATCCTTCAAGACGTTATCAACGAGCTTCTGATATGGGAAGAGAAATATCAAAGTTATTTAATAGTGAAATATCTGCTGTAAATATTAATAATATTTTTTCTACTAATTCTTCTAAAAATGAACAAAATGAAGATAATTTTATAATAGGTGGAAATAAAAATACCTCGTTTAGAACAACATCACTAAAGAAAACATCTATAAATTCAAAACTAATTAAAGAATTAAAATCTGATTATAATTGGATTGATAGAATATCTAATACATGGAAATCTGAAAGTATAAAACTAAATCTTTCTGAAACTATAAAAAAAGTAATTGAACCTTCATTATTTGGTCAAGCATTTACTGGTCTTTTATTAATAGATAATAATGTTTATTGTTTTATCCATGATTCTTATTTTGTAGGTGCTTTAGACACTGATAAACTTATTACTGGTCAAAATGTTTTTGATTTTTTATCAGAAAAATCAGATAATATTGTTTTAAAAATACCAAATGAAAAAGATATTATGGCTCCTTTAATTATTTCTTCTATAATATCTGGACATAGCAATTCAATTCATAAAGATTTAGATTCATCTATTGTTGATTTAATGCCCGTTATTGATAATTTAGAAGCAGAAAAATTTACTGGTTATATAAAATGTTATACAGATAAAAATGTTTTTTATGCAGGCTTTTTTCAAGGAAGTGAAATATTTTTTACTTGCCTAAATAATCATGATGAATTAGCAAATTTTGAAATAAAAAATATCAGAAATTTATTAATTTCATCGGGTGTTATCTTTAATGCCTATAAAATAAAAACTGAAATAATAGGTCCAAGTATTAAAGATATTTTAAAAGAATCAGAATTGAAATTTAAATATTTGGATCAAACTAAATCTAATTTATATAACATATTAGATCTTAATACTGATGAAATACCTATTCATATAGTAAAAGAAGTAAAAAATAATACTCATCTTGATTTTAGAAGTAATATTGATAAAGAAATTTCTTTTACAAATGATGATATTCAAACTATAGAAGAAATAGCAAGAAAAACTATTTATCTAAACTTCTGTGATTGGATGATTAATGAATATTTTTATCTTATAAATTCTTCAGGAAATACACTTTCATTAAAATATATTTATTCTTGGATTCCATCTATTGAAAAATTTAAGTTTTTTGAAACATTAAAAGGTGAAGATGGTAATAATTACAACTTTTCTATAGTTGCTCATGGCGAAGTAAAAGGTGAGGGATATAAAAAGATCTTATTTTTAGTAAGATTTGGTGATGGTTCTAAAAATAGTGTTGATACTTTTTTGGAAGAATCAACTCAAGTAAAAAAGAAACTAATAAAATCTGGTGATATTGGCTCTGCTATTTATGTTTCAACCGAAGAATTTAGTTCTGATTCTTTAAAACTATTTTACGAAAAAACAGTTGAACCAAGAAAGGGATTCGGATTAAGTTCTTTAGATAGATTAACTAAATATAAAGGATTTGTAAGGATTGGTTTTGGAAGAGGTTTTCATCTTAATCTTATAGAATATAATAAAAAAGATCATTCTTTTTCAGTCATCGCACCTTTATTGAAATAGATACTTAATTATACTTAGTCAGAAGTAAAAAGTGAAAAGTAATGAGATAAGAATATTGTGTAAGGAGCTTTTTTAAAACGCTCTTTTGCACAAATAATTTTTACAATAGAAAAAAATTATGAACAGTAAAAACATTGTTTTGTAAGTACTATCCATAAGTTTTTTTTATTAATAATATTCTCTAGGAAAACTTAAAAAGATTTGGTTAAATTTTCCTAGGAAATATTAATTTTCTTTTACAGCACCATCAGTATTGAAATGAACTAATTCATCATATTTTGCTAAAACTTTTGGCGTATCCATTGGTCCAGATTCAATAACATTACCATTTACATCTATTTTAGCAAAATTACCAGCTTTTACAGATGTTTTTTTAGTAGCATCTTTTTTATTAGCTTCAAAAGAAATTTCACCTTCTAAAACAGTTATTATAGTATTTTTGTCTTCAACTTCTACAAAAAATTCAGTTCCAACAATTGAAGCAATAGCATTTGATGTAATAATTTTTAAACCTTTTGTTTTACGTTTATCAACTTTACCCCAAATATATCCTTTTTTTATATTTATTTTTCTATCAGCAACTATAATATTAGATCTGCTACCAATTCTTGTTCTTGTTTCATCATCATATTTTATTTCAGCAGTTGATCTTAAACCTGTTCTGATTGAATCGCCAACAAATATTTTTTGTCCACTTTTAACATTTTTCCATGAATTAGAAACTTTTATTTCAACTTTATTGTTAGCTTTTTCCAAAAAGCCTCTTTTTTCACTTGCAAGAACCATAGAAGAAAAAGCAAAAATGCTTGTAACTGCTATAGACAGTACTTTTTTCATAAATTTAACCTTTATAAATCATAATAAAATCCTAGTGATAAATTATATAGTATAAAAATTTAATGTCTATCCTATTATTCTTATTTTAACAATATCTTTATATACCGTTCAAATTTTGACTAGGCATATTGTTTAATAATATTTAATAAGTTATAATTACAGGACAAATTTTGCAATTAATTGTCTATTTTTAGGAGTAAGAATGAAACTGAACAAAATAGCAACTATCATAACATTGTCTTTAACAATATGTAGTTATATATCTTCTGGAATGTCCGCTTACGCTCTTGTTCCTGCAAATGAAATGAGAGATCTTAGTACAAATCATTGGGCATATAAAGCGATAGAAGCTTTATCTGAAAAATATGGCGTTATGACTGGTTACCCTGATAAAACTTTCAAAGGAGCTAAAAATATAACAAGATATGAAATGGCGGCAGCTCTCTATAAGGTTATGACTAAAGTAGAAGAATTAATTGCTAAAGCAAATAAAATGTCTGTTGATTCAACTCCAACAAATACAACTTCTACAGCATCATCTATAAATAAAGAAGATTTAGAAACCTTAAAGCTTTTACAAAAAGAATTCAGAACTGAGCTTGATGATTTATCTGGTAAAGTTGAAATGCTCTCTCAAAAACTTGAAAAAAATAATAAAATAAAACTCGGTGGAGAAGTAGAAATAAAATTCAGAGATAGAATGGGTGTTACTGATACTAGCAAAAATAGTTCACCACTAAATGGCATAGATGTTGATAACGATAGAGGTAAAACAAAATTTAATGATTCTCTTAGAAACCTAATAACAGATTATGATAGAACTCCTTTTAGAGTAAAAACTACTTTAGATTTGAATGCTTCATGGAATGAAGGTGTTAGGTTCTTTGGTTCATTTGTTGTTGACGATGGGACTTTATTTAAATTAGGTAATTTACCAGGACAAGCTGTTGGTGGTCATTTTGGCGAAGAAGGTATGAATTCTACATCTTTTTATATGCAAAGAGCTATCATTTCTATGAGAAATAATTTTTCTGGTGAATTTTTTACCAATATGGAAAAAACTACTTATGAAGATAAAAAATTAGCTGCAAAAGGAACTTCTTTTTATCATGATGGTAAAGAAGGTTATGGTTTATCAGTTGGTTTTATGAATTTTCAAAATATTTTAAGAAGTGGTACAAAGTTTAAAAATCATTTTAATGGTGAAAAATGGATTGGTCATGGATATGGTCTATTAGGAGCTGGTGCTGATGAAATAAAAGTAAAAGATTCTGTTGACCCTAAAGATGATAAAGTAACATATAGTAATTCAGTTTCAAGATTTTGGGCAACAGGAATTAATGCTAGTGGTGTAGATCCAGATAGTGAAAGATATAACAATGTTTCATCAGCTTCATTTGCACTAGATGCAACAATGGGGCCATTAACACTTGTTTTTGCTGGTAATGCTGGTTCTCCTTATGTAAATAGATCTTCTGCTCTTTCTTCAAATTTAGGTGCAGGTGATTTTTCAAAAGGTAACGCAAATATTTTATCAGGAGCTGATTTTGTTAATGATATTGGTGGTGGATTAATAAATGAAAAAGTAATATTAGGAACAAAAGATCCTTTAGCACCAAGAACAACATATAATTTATTAGGTTTACCATCTGAATATGGTGATGGTTATATGGTTGCAGGAGCTGATTTAGATTTAGGAATCCCAAGAGTTGGTTTAAATTATTCAGATTATTGGCTAGATTCTGCATTATCTTTTAGTGGTACAAGAAAAAATATGTCTGCTGTAGTTGACATAGGTACAAATGCAATGGGTATGACCTTTCAATCAAATTATTATGGAATTGGTTTAGATACTTATAGTGCAGGTATGTTTATGAATAATCTTGGTGGTGTAGTTGATGTAGGATTAGGTTTAAGAACAGCTTCAAGAGGTTTATTTAGAATAGACAGAGGACTTATAGGAACTAATGCTAGTTTTTATGTAGCGATTCCTCAAAAAGATATGTTACCAAAATTGATGGTTGCTTTTAGACAAAGTTTTGGAGAAGGATTTGGTTCTGTAAAAGATCTTTCTGGTAAAGAAATTTCTAAATCAGCTTTATTAAAAGATGGTGGTGTTACTTTAAGTGCAGAAATGCAAAGAGTTTTAGGAACAAGTTTAGATTTAGCCGCAGAGTATAACATACTTAATGAAGGTACTTTTTTAGGTGGTAATTTCATGGCACATGATTTTGCAATAATAACAAAATATAAATTTTAGAGATTTCTAATTTTGAATAGGATAAGGAAATATTTTCTTATCCTTATTTTATTAATAATACCTTGTAGAGGCGTATTGCAATGCGTCTCTACTAAATATCGTTATACCCCTTTGGTATTAATACAAACAGGGTTCCCAGTACTCTGGGATTTATTTTTTTGATAATTTTTTAGGATAGTATTTTTTTCGTTTTTTCTATCATTCTATATATAGATTCATCTAATGAAAGATTAACTATTTCAGCAAAATTAAACCATTTTACAATATTAGATTCATTAAAATCAAAATTTATCTGTTCTTTATCAGAAGCAACTATTAAAAAACGAATATCATAATGAAAATGAGATAAAGAAGCATTTTTTAAATTAGGAATAAGATGGACATCTATATCAAAGATTTCCTTTGAATAAAAAGAAATTAATTCTAAACCAGATTCTTCCTTTACTTCTCGTATGCAAGAATCAAAAATGTCATTATCACTATGTTCAACATGTCCACCTAATTGAAGCCATTTATCCAATTTCAAATGATGAGTTAATAATGATTTGGTAACACTTTGATTTATAACCAAAGCCGAAGCTGTAACATGCCCTAAAATATTTTCTTTTTGCCAAAAATATTCATTTTCTTCTAAAAAAGCTAAAGTTTTTATTGCATTAGAATCTAAGGGATATTTTTTAATATAATCAGAAATTAAACTAAGTAAATTAGATTTATTCATATTTTGTTTTTGATATTTTTGATATTCCATAAAATATTCTTAAAAAATTAAAAGAATAAATGAAACTAAAATTATCTATCAAGCTCTCCAGCGATTATATTTAAGCTACCTAATGTTGCTACAGCATCTGCTATCATACGACCTTCAATCATATCACTAAAAGCAGAGAAAATATAAAAACAAGGTGGTCTAACTTTTACTTTATAAGGTGTTCCAGAACCATCACTTACAATATAAAAACCAAGCTCTCCATTTGCAACTTCAGTCGAATCATAAATTTCACCAGCAGGGACTTCAACCCCTTCAAAAACTAATTTAAAATGATTTATAAGACCTTCAATATTATTATAAGTATTGCTTTTATCAGGCATAGCAGCTCTTTTATCATCTGTATTAATTGGTCCACCAGGTAATTTTTTCATATATTGTCTAATAAGACTAATACTTTGATACATCTCTTCAAATCTTACAAACATACGATCATAAGTATCGCCAACTTGACCAACAGGAATATCAAAATCAAATTGATCATAATAATAATACGGATGTGCTTTTCTTATGTCATATTCAACACCAGAGGCTCTTAAACAAGGGCCTGTAAAACCAAAACTAATTGCATCTTCTTTAGAAACAGCACAAACATCTTGAGTTCTTTCTAAAAATATTTTATTTTTCTTTATTAACTTGGTTACATCCATAATTGCTTTTTCTATCTCTTTTAAAGCAAATTTAATATCGCCTTCAAAGCCAGGATATAAATCTCTATATAAACCACCAATTCTAGTAAAACTATTTGTTAACCTTGCTCCTGTTAATTTTTCAAGAATTGTATAAATTGTTTCTCTTTGATTATATAAATACCAAAAATTGGTTAAAGCTCCAATATCAACAAGATTTGCTCCGATACAAACTAAATGATCTGCAACTCTCATTAATTCACTTAAAATAACTCTAATAAAAATACATCTATCTGTTATTTGTATTCCTAACATTTTTTCAACAGCTTTAGAAAAACCAACATTATTCATTATTGAAGAAACATAATTTAGTCTATCTGTATAAGGTATAACTTGATTATAAGTTTTCTTTTCTATGGTTTTTTCAAACCCTCTATGTAAATATCCAATTTCAAGAACAGAAGCTTTAATTGTTTCTCCATCTAATGCACAAAAAGTTCTTAATGTTCCATGACTTGCAGGATGTGATGGGCCAAGATTTAAAAACAATAAATCAGTATGAAGATCTTTATAAAATTCTTTTTCAAGTTCTTGAGGTTTTATAGGTGTATGAGCCATTATTTCAAACCTTTCTTTTTTAATAACACGTCCATTTGATCAAAAAGTGAATCATTTGCAGATAATTCTTGTCTTTTTTTTGTAGGATAATCTTTTCTTAAAGGATGCCCAATAAATTCATGATGGGTAAGAAGTCTTTTTAAATTTTCATGACCTACAAAAGTAATTCCATACATATCATAAGTTTCTCTTTCTCCCCAATTTGCGGATTTCCATAAATGACTAACCGATTTTATAGTAGTATCTTTTACACTTACAGGACATTTTATTCTTATTTTATGACGTTTTGAATAAGAGTAAAGTTGATAAACTACTTCAAATCTTTCTTTTCTTTTTATCGGGTGTTTTAAATAATCAACACAAGTAACATCCATCAATCCATCAAATAATAAATCTGCATCTGTTTTTAAAAAAGATAATACTTCAACATTAGCTTCTTTTTTTATTATTATACAGTCATCATTATCAGCTAAATTTACTTCTAGTATAGATTCTGGAAAAAATCTTTTTATTTTAGCTATAGTTATGCTTTCTTTTTTTATATCTTGCATTACCTTTAAGCCTCTGCTTTTTTCATCATTTCAGAATCATCACCTATATAAATCTTAGCTCTTTTACTACGATCATGAGTTAATTCTGTTCCTTGACCATCAATCATTTCTTGTATTTTTATTATTGCATCAATAACAGCTTCAGGTCTTGGAGGGCAACCTGCTATATAAGCATCAACAGGAACTAATTGATCAATTCCTTGAACTGTACAATAGTTATCATAAAAACCACCTGATGAAGCACATGCCCCCATTGATATAACCCATTTAGGTTCTGGCATTTGTGCATAAATTCTTTTTAAAATAGGTGCTTGTTTATAAGTTATTGTTCCTGCAACAATAAGTAAATCGGCTTGTCTTGGTGAAAATCTTACTAATTCGGCTCCAAATCTTGAAACGTCAAAAACAGATGAAACAGTACTCATATATTCTATTGCACAACAAGCTGTACCAAAAGGCATTGGCCATAAGGAATTTTTTCTTCCCCATTTCACAATTTCATCTAAACTAGTTGTTATAATAGAATCGCCTAAAAAACTTTCTAATCCCATTTTAAAGCTCCTTTTTTTATAACATAGACGAATCCAGCTAAAAGAATAACGATAAAAACAATCATTTCTATGAAGCCATTTAATCCTAATGTTTTGAAGTTAACAGCCCAAGGAAACATAAAGATTGTTTCTACATCAAATAAGATAAAAAGAATAGCTATCAAATAAAATTTTATTGAAAATCTTTCTTTGGCTGTTCCAATTACTTTATCTAAGCCTGATTCGTAGCTAGAAAGCTTTATTAAATCATTTGTTTTTTTACCCAAAAAACCAGATAAAAGAAGTATCACAGCTGGTATTATAGCCGCTATTGATACAACTAATATTATTTCTATTGCTTGTGTTGACATAAATAATACAAATTAAAATATACTCTCAAAAAATTATATCATAGTGATTTCTATGTTAAACATTATTTCAAATAAAAAGTAATGGAAATTTGAATATTCAAAATGAAAGAATACAATTATACTTTGCTGATTGTTATTATAATTAGTGAAAAGTCAAAAGTAAAAAGATAAGAAATTAAATGAAAAATTATAAATTAAAATGATAAAAGCTAAACATAATTATTTTATTGTACAATTTTTTAATTGGTATATTTCTAATATATTGAAAAAAGATTTTTTTGAAATAAAATATGATCCTTTGTTTGATTTTGAAGAAAATAAAGCTGTTTTATATATTTCAAACCATTTTAGTTGGTGGGATGGTTTTTTTTCATATTATATAAACCTAAAATTATTTAAAAAATTTTTTTATGTAATGATGCTTGAAAAAGAATTAAAAAAACGAAAGTTTTTTACTTCAATAGGTGCATATTCTATAAATCCAAAAAGCGAAAGTACAAAAGAAAGCATTGAATATACTAATTATTTGTTAGAAAAAAAAGAAAGTTTTATTTCAATTTTTCCTCAGGGTAGAATAGAATCTAATCATAAAAATAAAATAAACTTAAAAAAAGGAATAGAATATATAATAAATAATTCTAATAATGATTTTCAATTTATTTTTTCTGTTGTTTTAGTTGATTTTTTTGAAAAAAGAAAACCTACTGCTTATATTTATTTAAAAAAAATACCACTTGAAAAAAATGTTAAAATAGAAGAAATACAAGAAGAATATAATCTTTTTTATTTGGAATGTAAAAATAAACAAAATGAATTATGGGTTTAGAATAATCGAAATATAATATCTATGATAGAATATTTTTAGAATTATGACATTATTAATTTTGAGGTAAAAATGAACAAAGCTATAATTAGATATTGTGTTATCTGAAATTACAAACCACGTGCTGCCGGTCTGGCAGACAGATTAAAAGAAAAATATAATATTAAAACTTCTATTATTGAAGGAATAAAAGGTCAATTTGATATTGAAATTGACAATGTTCTAATTTTTTCTAAAGTAAAAGAAGGTCGTTTTCCAGAAATAAAAGAAATTTTTGCGATTATGGATAAAAGAAATAATGAAATTCAAAAATAATAATGATTTGATAAAGATATTAATTTTTTGTATTTAAAAACAATTTGAAAGTTTCCTTTTTATAAATAGTTTTTTTAACCAAAGTATAAATATAATAAATCTTTGTTTTGTAAATAATAAATCTTTGTTTAATCATGAAATAATAGAAAGGTACTAACAAATAAATATTTAATTAAGTGTTAATTGAATTGCAGTTTGTTTTTTTATAGTAGTAAAGTGATTACAATATATAAAATATGATTAATATAGATGTAAATCTATTCAACAAAGAAGTAAAAGTTCTAGTTGTTGAAGATTCTAATTTTATGCGTCAAATAATAAAAGACGCTCTTCTGCCATATAAAAATATAAAAGTTGATACAGCATCAAATGGAAAAATAGCTTTGAAAAAAATTGAAGAATTTCAACCAGATGTTATGACTCTTGATATTCAAATGGATGTTATGGATGGGCTAGAGTTTCTCCAAGAAATGAAAGATAATAAATTAAGTATTCCAACTATTATGATAACAAAATCTTCTCAAGATTTTATTAATGAATCAATGAAACTTGGTGCAATAGACTATATCTTAAAACCTCAAACAGGCTTTTTTTATGATAATGATGTTTTACAAAAAGAACTCGTTAATAAAATATATAAAGCAAAAGATCTTAATTCAATAAAAAATTCCGCTACTTTTAAAAGTAATAAAGAGGCTAATGAACAACCTAAACTTATTGTTATTGGTTCATCTACAGGTGGACCAAATGCTTTACATACCATTTTTAGTCGTTTACCTAGAATAAAAACACCTACAATAATAATACAACACATGCCAGATGGTTTTAATGAAACTCTTGCTGAGAGATTAAATAAAATAAGTACTATGACTGTTAAAATAGCAGAAAATGAAGAAATTTTAAAATATTATACTGTTTATTTAGCACCAGGTAATAGACATCTTGAATTTGATAAAAGAGGTAGAATTCTTATTAATAAAAAAGAGCAGTATAATGGTGTAAGACCATCTGTTGATATAACCTTAAAATCTGCTTTTAATACATTTGGCGGAAAAATACTTTCTGTTATACTTACAGGAATGGGTGATGATGGACTTGAAGGCGTAGATCTTATTCGTTCTAATGGCGGAAGATGTATTGTTCAAGATCAAGAAAGTAGTGTAGTATTTGGAATGCCTAAAGCAATAATAGATTCAGGAAATTCAGATTCAGTAGTAAATATAGACTATATCCATCATGAAATCATGCGTCATATAAATAATTGGAATTAATAATGTCTTTTAATGGTTGGCTAAATATTTACAAAGAGTCTGATATGACATCTCATGATGTTGTAGCAAAAATAAGAAAAATATTAAAGTTTAAAAAAATTGGTCATGCAGGAACTCTTGACCCAATGGCAAAGGGAGTTATGGTTTTGGCATTAGGAAAAGCCACTAGGTTGATTCGTTTTTTAAAAGAAATAAAAACTTATCGAGCAGAAGTTTTTTTAGGTATAACAACTGATACATTAGATGCTGAAGGTAAAATATTAGAGCAAAAAGAAGTTAATGTAACAGAAAAAGATATTAAAGAAGTCATAAAAAAATATATCGGAGTAATTGAACAAATCCCACCTATGTATTCTGCTATTCAACAAGATGGTAAAAGATTATATGATCTTGCAAGACAAGGAATTGAAGTAGAAAGAAAAAAGCGTACTATTGAGATTTTTGAGATAAAAATTGTTAATATTGAATTACCTAAATTTACTATTGATGTTTTTTGCCAAAGTGGAACTTATATAAGAACATTGGCTGATGATATAGGAAAAGATTTATCTTGCGGGGCTCATTTATCAAAATTAGAAAGACTTAATTCTAATGGTTTAGATATAGAAAATTCAACTAAAATTTCAGATTTGACACTTGAAAATATAAATGAAAAATTAATACCTATTGATAATGCTATTAAACATTTAGATACTATTTTTCTTAATGATGATGATGCTAAAAGATATTCTAATGGTCAAAAATTAGTAAAAAAAGAATCTACTTCTGGGATAAAAATTGTAAGAGATAATACTAATCAATTCTTAGGTATTGGGAATATAGAAGATTCTATTCTTAAAGCAGAAGTAAATTTAATATAAGTTATGATTAATGAATTAATATCAAAAATTAAAGGTGATATAGGTATATATGCTGAAAATATACTTTCAAAAAAAAAAATTACTTTAAATGAAAAAAAAATATTTCCTTCTGCTAGTGTTATAAAAATATTTATTTTATATAACCTTTTTCAAAATATTTTTAATAAAAAAATTGATATTAATTCTAAGTTATTTTTTGAAGAAAAAAATTTAATTCCAGATTCACCTTATTTTGAAACTTTAGAAATAAAAAGTGGTGAAGTTTCTCTATATAATGTTTTACATTCAATGATTACGGTTAGTGATAATACTTCTACAAATCTATTAATCGAATTATTAGGTTTTGATAATATAAATAACTCTATTAAAGAATTAGATCTAAAAAATACTAAATTACAAAGAAAAATGTATGATTTTGAATCAAGAGAAAAAGGAATAGATAATTTTACAACTCCTGAAGATATTGCTTTGTTTTTAAAAAAACTAACTAATAATAGAATAATAACTAAAAAAGAAATAGAAATTTTTGATATATTTAACATTGCTACGAAAAATTATATATCTTATGCAATTTTAAAAATATTGAGTGAACAGAAAGATCTTGAAAAAATACCATCTGGTTTTACAAATAATAATTACTTAATAGCTGTTAAAGCGGGTGAATTACCAAATATAAGAAATGATGCAGGAATTATAATTACAGATGATAATAATTACTTAATAAGTATTTTTACAGAGAATGTTGAAGATGAGATATATACAGATAAAATAATTGGTGAAATTTCAAGTTTTTTAGTGCATAATTATTTGTAAAATGCTAGATTTTTTTGTCTGATAAATTATATTTATAGAAAAGAGAAGAGACACATATCATACTAGAACCAAATATTTGTGTAGGAACGCTTTTAAAGCGTTCCTTTTTAGACAATTTAAGATTTTAATGCTTTTTTTACAATAAAATCAAGTAATTTATCTGGTAAAACTCTAGGAATAAAAACTTCTAATAAAGGATTTCCAGAAACCCAATATCTAGAATTATTACATTTCCTACTTAATACTTCTAATATTCTTTGAGACACTTTTTCAACTGGAGCAGATTTTCTACCCTCATCAACAGCATGTTTCTTTGCTTTTTCCATATATTTAACATAAGACGAATCTTTATATTTTTCAATATCAATTTCATCAGCTTTATCCCAAATAGGTGTAGCAATCATTCCTGGTTCTATTACAACTACTTCAATATTTGTATCAAAAATCTCTCTTCTTAAAGAATCTGACATAGCTTCTAATGCAAATTTAGAAGAATTATACGCCCCCATAAAAGGATTAGCCGTTTTTCCACCAACAGAACTCATATTTATAATTTTAGAGTTATTTTTATCTAATAAATCAAAAAATATCTGAGTAGTATCTAAAACACCAAAATAATTTACATCAAATTGTCTTTTTACTTCATCAATATTAATTAATTCCATTGGACCACCTACTGCAATACCTGCATTATTTATCAAAGAATAGAGCTTTTTTTCACCCAAATAATCCTTTATAACTTCTTTTGCTTTAATAATAGAGTCATGATCTGTAACATCCATTTTTATAGGTATTAAATTTGTTGATAATTTAGATAGAGTTTCAAAATCACTATCTTTTCTTACAGTTGCAAAAACTTTATAACCATTTTGAGAAAGTTCTTCAGCAATAGATCTACCAATACCAGTTGAAGCACCAGTAACAACAACAAATCTTTCTTCAAAGTTTGTTTCTATTTTTTGAGATTTTTTATATAAATAAAAGGCAATTATTCCTAAAATAGGTAATATTTTTTTTAATTTCATAAAATTAACCTATATAAATTCATGTATGAAATATTCTGGGTTTAATCTTTCATTTGTAGATTTTTCTAAAAGTTCATTCCAATCATATCTAGCTCCATGAGAAAAATATTCTTCTACAAGATATTTACCAGCTTCTTTATTATCTACTAATGTTTTTCCTTCAACTTTATTATTAATAAAATATTCTAATTGAGATGCAATCATTTCACCCAAAATATAATTTTGATAATATACAGGTGCAAGTGCTAAATGCAATTTTGAAGCCCAATCAGGTTTATTTCTATTTTCTGGTCTTTTTACAAATTGGAATTTTTCTACATAATCCCACCATAAAGTATTTAAATCTTGATCAGGATTTTCATATAAAGCTCTTTCAAAATTAACCATTACCAGACCCCATCTAACAAAAATTAGCATTCCTAATCTAAATTGTTCTTTTATATTTGGTAAATGAGCTTCTATTTCACTATGTTCTAATTTTGAAATTTTATCTAACCATTCAGCATTTTTTGTTAATCTTCCCATAAGCATTGCAATTGCTTCGGTTGACATAGTATGAGCAGGACTTCTTAAATAAAAAGGTAATTCTTTTGGTAAATATTTATCATAAACAGCATGTCCTAGTTCATGTAAAGTAGTCGAAACCCATTTTTCATTTGGAGTAATATTACAAAGAATTCTTACATCTCCTTCTTTATCCAAATCGGTACAAAAGGCATGTTGACATTTATTTTCTCTTGCATAAAGATCACTATTTTCTAAAATATCTCTGGTTTCTAAACCAAGCCCATCATAAAACTCAACATTCATTCCTACTACGTCTCTGCTACTAAAAACATGATCTAAATTCAATTCATCTGATGCAACAGATTCTTGAAAAAATGGATCTGAATAATGCCAAGGTCTTAATTCTTCTACAGTAATACCAAATTTTTTTGCCAAAGAAGTATCAAGTTTTTGTTTAGCTTTTTTAAAAGGTTCATCCGTTAGTGTTTTTAATTTATCTAATGTAGAAAAAAGATAATTATAATCTATTTCTTCTTGTTTTAATGACATTTCATAATGGTTTTTATAACCTAATTTTGTAGCTACTTTATTTCTTAGTTTTACTACTTCAATCACTTGATCTGCAACTGCTACACCAATTTCTTTACTTGCTAACCAATATTTTTTTCTTAATTCATTATCAACAGATTCTTCTAAAACAGATAAAATATCATTATCACTTACTTTATTTCCATCAACATGACCTCTATGATGATTATATTTATCATTTACTTCTGCCGATATTTCGATTATTTTAGATAAAAGCTCTTCATCTTTTTGCTCAGATTCAAAAGAATTGTAAAAAAGCTCTAATTGCCTTTTTAAATCATGATCCAAAATTTCATTTTCGTTAGCTTTAAAATATTTTATTTTATCAAATCTAGTTTTATCTGCATATATTCTAGTAAGCTCTAACTCTTTTTCTATTCTTCTATTTTTAGATTCTTCAGTTCCAGTAGTTTCAAAATCCCATGAAGCAATATACAAATCTTTTCTTAGCTGTTTTGTATCGTTTGTGTGATTATCAATAAAAATAGCAAGTTCTTTTTCTATGTTAGTCATAAAAGTTCCCCAAAAAACATTTCCTCAATTAAAGAAATTTTTTTAAATCAAATTATAGAAGTATATTTTATATGAAAAATTGAAAATTAGTTTATATTTTTATTTAATTAATAGGTGTTTTTATAGTATCAAAAAATGATGAAAAACAACGAATGTTATTCATGAAATCTTAAGTT
>JBBTGK010000104.1:0-6421 GCA_038060635.1 Cyanobacteriota bacterium
CTATAACGATCAATACTAAAATTATCAACAGTATTTTCTAAAGTATATAAATACCCATAAAGCTTTTGAGTATTACCAAAAGAAGCATTTTCTAGATTACTATTTTTCATATTATTACCATCAAAAACAGCAAACTCTAATTTTGAATTTGAAAAATTAGAACCTGATAAATCGCATTGATGAAATTCAAAAATTGAATGTGTTGTATTACTAAAATTAAAGTTTTTAAAATTACAATTTTTCATTACAGCTAAAGGAGAATCACCTTGAATAACACTACTTCCACCGCCACCTGAAATAATTTTATTTTTTATAGAATTTTCTGATAAATCTACATTTTCAAAAGAACAGTTGGTAAATTTTGATGAACTTAAATCTGTATTAGCGAAAACAACACTAGAAAAATCAATATTCTCAAAAGATGAATTATAAAATTTTACATTTGTTAAATCATTATTTGAAAAAGTAACATTCTTAAAAATTAATTTTGTCCTTTTATTATTTGGAAGAGGATCTAATAAATCACTAGCAATATCTCTAAATTCTGCATTTTTAAAAGTAACATTGGTAAAATTTATATTTTCAAAATTATATTGACGAATATCATCTCTATTTATTTCTATAAGTTTTGCAGAAGTAAAATTACTATTACTAAAATCTATATCATTTAAACTCATATTTATAAGTTTTGCAGAAGTAAAATTGCAATTAGGAAAATTATTTCCTTCCATATAAGATTTTTCAATTTTACTACCAGAAAAATCTATTTCACTTATAGAGCCATCAATAAAATTTACACCATAGAAAGAACTTCCAGAAAAATTACTATTTTTCATAATGCAATTGTTAAAACTTATTTTATCAAAAGTTGAATTTTTAAAATTAGAATTTTGCATTGAATTTTCTGAAAAATTAGAACTTGATATTTTTGTATTTTCTGCAATAATAAAATCTAGATTTTTTGAAACAAAATTAGATTTGGAAATAATCATTCCTGAAATATTAGATGATTTTAACTCTGTTTCTTTAAAAATAATATCTTGTTTATCTTTTGCAACAGAAAAATTAACTCCTTCAGCATCAACTTGTGTAAATACATTTCCATGTAAAATAACATCTGTAAAATCAATATTTTTTAAACTTATATTTTTTATTCTTACATCAGTCATATTAGATTTTATAAAAATGCTATTTTCTATATTTATTCCTATCAAATCATTATTTGTAAGATTTGATGAAGTAAAATCAGAATTATGTAAATCTGCATTTAATAAATTTGAATTTGATATATCTGAATTATTAAAATTAGAATTTGATAAATTAGCACGAATAAAAATACCATTATCCATTTTTGTATTACTTAAATTTGAATTTGAAAAATTGGAATCAATAAAATTTCCATTTTCCATAAGAGAATCACTTATATCAGTACCACTAAAATCAACATTATTTGCTGTTATATTATCTATTTTAGAGTTTTTTATATTTTTACCAGATAAATTTCTTCCAGAAATATTAGATTTAGAAATATCCATTCCTTGAGTATCTAAACTAGAAAAATCAATTCCTCTTAAATCACAGCCTATACATTTTTTATATTCTTTTAATAAAATATAATTATCAGTTTTATCAACATAAAAAAGCCCACCTTTATATTTAACAGAATATAAAGGATCTCTATTAGCATCTAAAGATTCAAAAATAACTTTCTCTATATCCAAAACAGTTTCTTTATTTAATCCACCAACTCTATAAATTTCGGTTTTATTTGGTTGAATTAATATTTTTTCTATAGTATCAGCTAAAGGAAAAGAAAAACCTTCTATATTTGAAGCAATAGAAATTGCTGTAGTTAAAGTATTTATAGTTATTTTATCCATAGTAATACTTTTCCAAGTATTACCATCCCACATTACATTTGTACTCAAACTAATTATGTTTGTTCCTGTTATTCCATAACGTTTAAAAACTTCTAAAATAAAAACATCACCTTTTTTTGGTTGAAAAGTTTTTTTTGGTTCTAAATTAAAAAAGCCATCTTCTTTTGTAGAAGTAGAAACAACTGTTTTATTTGGATATAAAGGATGATTATTTGGATAAATTAATGAGACATTTGCAGAAACTAAAATTTCATTTACATTTGCTTTTGTTGTAAAAGAAGCAGTTTTAGGTAATTCTACTTTACCTTTTATTATATATTTAGTAAAATCTTCAGTTATTTTTTTTACTTCGGAAATATTATTTATTCCTTTTATTTCAGAAACAAAAAATTTATTTTTTATATCACAAGATAGAAGAAAAAAAGAAAGCATTAAAAACAAAAAAGAAATCTTAGTTTTTTTTAAACTAGAATATTCTAATATTCTCTTTTTTATTAACTCAAAAAGCATATTTCTTTTATCCTACAGGTGTTGGTGTTGGTGTAGGATCAGGTAAAGGAATATCCGTAGGAGTCGGAGTTGGTAACGGAGTTGGTACAGGTGTTGGCAATGGAGTGTCTGTAGGTACTGGCGTTGGTAATGTTGTTGCTATTGGAACATCTGTCGGAGTTGGGGTCGGAATTGGTGTTGGAATTGCAGTAGGTAAAGCAGTTGGAGTTGTTATTGGTACAGGTGTTGGTGTTGGACTAGGAGGATTGCAAGTAACAGGATCACCTAAACAACCAGTAAAAATAGGATTTTCTGCATTAGAATTTCTTAAAAGATATGTTGTATTAGCCCATACAATTGTAGCAACAGGATCTTTATTTTGTAATAAGGCTTTATCTACCAAATCTGTAACTGTTTGAATTTCTGATAAACTAACTGTAGCATTTGTATCTGTTATAGTTATAACTTGATCATTTGGATTTAAAGTTCCTATAGTTGCAGCAACACTTAATGAAGTTGGTTTTAAACTTGTTATTATTGACATTGCAGTTGTTTTAGAATTTATGTAAGTAGCATTCTTACTTATACTTTCATAAGCTGTTCCTGTCCATTTTACATTTGTTCTTAAAGCAAGGTTACTAAAACCAGCACCTTCAAGTCTTTTAGTTGCTTCTAAAACAAAAAAATCACCAACTTTAGGTTTAAAAGTTGTTTCTGCATTAAGTGTAAAATTACCTAGACTATCAGTTAAACCTGTTGCAATAACAACATTTCTTAAACTTACAGTAACATAATCTGAAGGATAACTCAGTGTTACTATAGACTTTGGTGAAATATTACTTATAGTAGCTTGAGTTTTAAATTTTAGTTCATAATCTGGAAAAAATACTTTACCAGATACATTTTTATAAGCGCCATTTTCAATTATATTATCAAACAAACTATTGTTTTGACAAGAAGTTAGAGATATAGGTGTTATTGAACCTAATAAAAAAAGAGCTACTAAAATTTTATTTTTAAGCACTTGATATATCCCTTCTTATCTGTTAATATTTTTAAAATATGTTAAAAAACTCATAAGTATGATAATATATATTTATTAAATTAGTTATAAAGTTTTGTAAAAGTTAACGTTCAATTAAAATAAAATGTTTTTTTTGAAATAAAATTATGAATGATAAATTATAATTATGAATTAAAACAGTATTTTTACTCTATAACAATGTAGCTACAGGGTTTTTATGGTTGCTGAGCCTAGTCGAAGTATTCATCAAAACGCTTTTTTATTATAAGTTGTTTTTTGTAAAAAAGAGAGAAATAAGGTTAGGAGATGAGTTAGTATGAAAAAAAAGTTTTTTGGAAGTACATTGCTTATTGCAACGATTTTAATTTCATGCAATTTACCAAAAATAGATAATTTATCAAATAATGTAAAAAGTAATAATAGTTTTAGTGTTCAAGAAGATTTACCAGTAAATTTTGTAAAATTAAAGCCCGAACCAAAAGATATCCCACCACCAACAGGATATACAACTCCTTCAAATTCAGCATATATTTCTGCTGATATTGGTCATGGTTCAGAGATTAATGTTGAAACATCTCATACTTTTAAACAAAGTGAAACAAGTTCTTCATTTTTAACTTATGGAATTCCAAATATTGAAGATGAAAAAATGCATATTTCAGTTTATGGTGGTTTTGGTGCAAGTAGTCAGAAAGAGTTTTATTATAAAGATAATAATTTACAGAATGGTGATTACACTGGTTATTATGTACATGGAAGTTCTATTGGTGTAGCTCAAATAATCAACGGAATTGGAGCTAATATTAGTAATCCTCAGTCTGAAATTACTTCAATGCGTTTGAATAAAGAAACTAGTGCCAAATATTATTGTAGCGTTGTTTCTGGTGCAGATACAGTAGGACCATTTAATGGTTATAATTTTGATTATAGACCACCTTCAAATCTTTTATATAATTCAAAATTAACTGTATCGGGAAGAACATTTGTTGTTAATACTTCAATGGATATTATGGCTCATGCAAATAGTTGTTCTGTATATGGTGGTGGACAAATAAATGCCGAGTTTACTTCAATAGGAAATAGAAGTAATTTTGAAATGTTAGTTTTAGTAAGACCTAATCCAGAAACAAAAAGTGTTGATTTTAATAAATATGGATTTAATCCAAAATATACTTATAGTACAAAAAGAGAAAGAACTGAAATACCAATAAAAATGATAGCTTTTGATGATGATAGATGGAGAATAAGAATTGAGGGAATTGATAAAAATGGACAAAAAAGGAATTTTTATAAAGATGGTCAAGGTATAGAAGAATTTATTTGGGATGGTAAAAGTAATGATGCTGCAAATCCTTTAGAAGATTTTGAGTTTGAAGATGGTTTTTATAAAATATACGTTATAAGACCTGATGATCCTACAGTTCCTTTTAATTTAGGTAAATATGATTATTTTGGTAAAAGTAGATGGAGACAGATTAGAGAAAGTTATGAAAATAGTATGATGGATCGTTTTGTTGAGGGTGTTTTTATTGATAATACTCCACCTGAAATAAGTGCAGGGGCTCGTATTTCAAGTTTGGGAGTTTCAAAAATAAATGGATGGATAACAGATACTACAGGTATAGATTCAAGTAAATTACCAGTAAGTTTTACAAAAGAAGGTATTTCTTATACAGTAAAATATGACACAGAAACTACTGTAGTTGTACAAAATCATCTACAAAATCAAATATATTTTGAAGCAGAGGTAAATGATGAAGGAACTGATTTTAAGAAAGATTTTGAGAATAATTTAGAAGGGTATAATCAAGTTCTTTCTTATGGGATAAAATATGGGATATTAGAAAATGCAAGTGATATTTTAGGAAATAAAGCTGGTTGTGAAGGTAAAAGAAATCATCTTTATATGCTAAATGGAATAATATCGCAAGAAAGAGCAATGAGTGATGAAAAACTAGAGCTAATTTTAGGTGAAGCAGGAAATGCAGAAATAGATTATGAAAAATTAAACATTTATAGAGATGAACAAAAGCCTTATGATAAAAAAATAGATAAGTATTCAGATATAAGTGATGATTTTTATGAAAATAAAATGAATGAATGTGAAATAATAGCAAAGGACTAAAAAAATGAGAAAAATTATACAAAAAATAGTGCTTTTATGTTTTACATTTTTATTATCATGTCAAGGTTTTGGATTTTTTCCAATAAAAAGTACAAATAATATAGTAAATACACAAAATAATGCAAAAAATGAAGATGGAACAAAAATATTAAAATTTGATGCCAAGGCAAAATGGCAGAATTTAGAATTAACCTCAGAATCAGAAACAGGGTTTAAAATAAACGACGTAAAAGTAAATCAAGAAGTATCTTTTTCAACTATAGGAGATATAAAAAATGTTATAAAAGTACCTGAGAAGAGAAAATATAAAATAGTAATAGAAAAAGGTAGTGAATTTGCTATAAAAGATGGAAATGCAACTGATGGAGAATGTGTAATAACAATACCAGAAGGGTCTTATGAAGGTTTTTTGAGTATTGGAGAAGGAAAAGGTTTTTTGGTTGATAATTTGTATCATGTAAAACAAGAATTGAATAAAACAGAGGTAAATAAATTTTATAGAGTTGGAAAAAGAAAGTTTCCAATACCTGATAATTGGGGAAATATAGATAAAGAAAAATATGTAATAGAAATAGATAGTGAAAATATAAAAGCAATAAAAATGAAGTGGTATGAAACAAAAACAGTTGAATATCCATTAGGAATGAAAGAAATAGGTTCAGAAGGAGGGGTAATAAATATAGAAGGTGTTGGTAAGTTAAATATTCCAGAAGGGGCAATTGAAAAACCAACATTAATAAAAATAACTGAAGAACTTGAAGCACCAGAGTTAATTGATTTGGTCAGAAAAGAATATGGAAGAATAGAGGATTTTGCGAGTCCAGTAATAAAAATAGAGCCATTAGGATTGATATTAAAGAAACCAGCTACTATTTTTTTGGAAACTGATAAAAATAGGTTAGG
>JBBTGK010000105.1:0-11050 GCA_038060635.1 Cyanobacteriota bacterium
CAGGTTCAGCAGGAACAGCTGGAGCAACAGGTTCAACAGGATTAACAGGTTCAGCGGGAACAGCCGGAGCAACAGGAGCAACAGGAGCTACTGGTTTAAGTGGTTCAACAGGACTAACGGGTGCTACAGGTTCAGCCGGAACAGCAGGCACAACAGGATTAACGGGTGCTACTGGCTCTACAGGAACAAATGGTACAAATGGTACAAATGGTTCAATAGGACTAACAGGTGCAACTGGATCTACTGGAGCTACTGGAGCTACAGGATTAACAGGTTCAACAGGATTAACAGGAGCTACTGGTTCGGCTGGAACTAATAACGCACCTCTTTTAATTAATTCTATAGCTCCTTTGGATCTTGAAACAGGTGTTTCTATTAGTCGAGCTGTTTCAGTCATTTTTAACAATGCTATGAATATACCAACTATTGATTCAAACTCATTTAAGCTAACAGGCCCAGGTCCTGTTTTTCCTGTTATTGCAGGAAGTCTTAGCTATGATTCACTTTTAAATAGATCAACATTTAAACCTTCAGTTAACTTAACTGCTAGTACGACATATATAGCTACAATACTTGGAGGAGCTACTGGTGTAAAAGATACAAATGGAAACGCTCTTGCTGCTAATAAAGTTTGGAGCTTTACTACTGGTACAAATTTAATAAGACCTATATTCTTTTCATCTGTATTAAGTAACTTTGCTGTTATTGCAGGTTCGACTGTTACAAGCACTGGTTTCACGTTAATAAATGGTGATCTTGGAGTTAGTCCAGGTACAGCTATTGTTGGTTTTGCTATTCCAAATCCTGGCCCAGGAACAATAAATGGTACACAACATTCAAATGATGCAACAGTAGTTCAAGCTAAAATTGATTTATTAAGTGCCTTTAATGATGCAGTTTCACGTTCAACAGGTTCAATAAGTATGTCTGGCGATTTATCTATACAACCACAGCCTATATTACCAGGGTTATACACATCTGGAAGTTCAATGGCAATTTCTGGAACACTTACTCTTGATGCAAAAGGTGATCCTAATGCAGTTTGGATTTTTCAAATGCCTTCATCAACACTTACAACAGGAGTTGCGAGTAAAGTTATCTTAATTAATGGAGCAAAAGCTAATAATATTTTTTGGCAAGTTGGAAGTTCAGCTACAATTGATACAGACTCTATTTTCAAAGGAAATATAATAGCGGCAACTTCTATAACTATAAATGTTGGAGCTCAAGTTGAAGGAAGAGCATTATGTACTAATGGTGCTGTAACATTATTAGATGGTGCTAATGTTAGTAAACCAACTCCATAAATAAAAGTTTTAATAAAAAAGTTGGGTTTTACCCTTCTTTTTTATTTATTAATAATAGCAATAAGCTTTGCTTTGGTGTTAATATCTGGGATTTACTATATTAAATAAATTTTTCAAATTAAATCCAGAATAAAATATATAAATAATTTAAGGTCAAATAATGTCAAATACTTATCCAAAAGATTTTCATGATAATGCAATAAGGTTAATACTCGAAGAAAATAAAAGTAATTCTGAAGTAAGTAAAAAACTTGGTATAAGCAGAAATACTTTGAATTTATGGCTAAAAGAGTATAAACTAAATAAAGTAACTAATATAATACTCTCTGAAAAAGAGGAATTAATATTAGCAAAAAAAGAAATAGCAAAATTAAAAAATCAGATAGAAATATTAAAAAAAGCAATGGCTATTTGTAATGAGAAATAAATCCAAGACTACTGAATCCCTGTTTTTATTAACACCAAAGGGGTGAATAACCATATTTAGTAGAGACGGATTGCAATGTGTCTCTACGAGGTATTCTTAATAAAATAAAAAATATTTTATTTTTATGATTTTATCTATATATTATAAAAATTAATAATAGGTTATAATTATATACTTATTCACTAATATTATTTGAATATTTTAAAGGTATTAAATTATGTCTAAAGAAACAAATATTTCAAATAATAATGTTCAAGAAGAAACAGAATTAAAACATGTACTAAAACCAAT
Organism: Cyanobacteriota bacterium; assembly: GCA_038060635.1. Classification (GTDB taxonomy): domain Bacteria; phylum Cyanobacteriota; class Sericytochromatia; order UBA7694; family JACMQJ01; genus JBBTGK01. Next base: position 2,026 of record JBBTGK010000105.1, read on the forward strand.
ACATATTTGGGCAATAGCTGTAGGATTAGTAATATCAGGTGATTATATAGGTTGGAATTTGGGTTTAGCAAACTCTGGCCCAATGGGACTAATTATTGCAACTTTACTTATCACAGTAATGTATATAACTTTTATTTTTAGTTATACCGAATTAACTACCTCAATTCCTAATTCTGGAGGTCCTTTTTCTTATGCAAAAAGAGCTATGGGGCCTTATGCTGGTTTTATGGCTGGCTGTGCAACTCTTATCGAATTTGTTTTTGCTCCACCTGCTATTGCACTTGGAATCGGAGCATATTTAGAATTTATTGCTACAAAATTTGATATTTTAGTTCCTTCCATAAATATTCCTATTTCAAATATGATAATTGATTTTGCAAATATATTTTCAGTACATTTACCAGATTTTTATATTATTGCGGCAAAAGTTTGGCTTGCAATAGGTTGTTTTGGGGTTTTTATTTTAATTAATTTAATTGGTATCGAAGCTGCTGCAACTTTTGAGTTATTTGTAACAATAATTGCAATTGTAGAATTATTAGTATTTTGTGCTATAACTGGTCCACATGTAAAAATGGAAAATATTGTAACTCAACCTATTTTACCATCAGGAATTGGCGGTATTTTTTCATCTATACCATTTGCTATTTGGTTTTATTTAGCAATAGAAGGAGTTGCAATGTCTGCTGAAGAAACAGCTAATCCTAAAAAAGATATTCCAGTTGCTTATATATCAGGAATAATTACTTTAGTTGTTTTGGCTTTAGGTACAGCTTTTTGTACTATGGGAGTTATTCCTTGGCAACAACTAGCAACTATTGATAAACCTTTACCTGTGGCTATTCAAGCTGTTTTACCTGATGGACATTGGCTTACAAAAATAATTGCAGTAGTTGGTGTTTTTGGTCTAATAGCAAGTTTTCATGGAATCATAATAGGATATTCAAGACAAGCATTTGCTTTATCAAGAGCAAAATATTTACCTCATTTTTTATCAAAATTAAGCAAAAAATCTAAAGTTCCATATATGGCATTAATTGTACCTGGTATTATTGGTTCTATTGCTTGTTTAACAGACTATACAGATGCTATTATCACAATATCAGTTCTTGGTGCTATTGTTTTATATATTCTTTCTTTAACTTCACTTTTTGTTTTAAGAAAAAAAGAACCTGATATGGAAAGACCATTTATTGCACCTTTTTATCCTATTTTCCCAATAATAGCATTGTCAATATCACTTATATCATTAGCTTCTATTATTTACTACAATTTTACTTTATTTTTAATAACATTAGGAATATTCTTTTTTGCTTCTTTATATTATTATTTTTTTGTGAAAAATATAGTTAATGAAAACTAATTTTTTTATATTCTTTTAGATAATTTAATTTTAACAATAGCCTCAATTTGACTGAATTTGATATTTTAATTTGTAAGTATTTCTTTTATATAAAATAAAAGCTACAATTTATTATGATAATTTTATTAAATATAACAAAAAAATATTTTAGTTTTATATGGTGCTAATAACATGAAAAAAGAACAATGGATTAAAGAAAATCAAAAACCTGAAAGAAAAGATGGAAATTTTAAAACCCTTTCTGAAAAAGAAATTGATGTTGTTTATACCCCTGAAGATATAGAAAATACTTCTTTTGAAGATGAAATTGGTAATCCTGGTGAATATCCTTATACCAGAGGTATTCATACCAATATGCACAGAGGTAAATTATGGACTATGAGACAATTTGCAGGTTTTGGAACTCCTGAAGAAACAAATAAAAGGTTTAAATATTTATTAGAACAAGGTCAAACAGGTTTAAGTACCGCTTTTGATATGCCAACACTTATGGGTTACGATTCGGATCATGTAATGTCTGAAGGAGAAGTAGGAAAAGAAGGTGTAGCTGTTTCTTCTATAGAAGATATGGAAATTCTTTTCAAAGATATTCCACTAGATAAAGTTAGTACTTCTATGACAATAAATGGTCCTGCTTGTGTTTTATTAGCTCTTTATGTTGCAGTTGCAGAAAAACAAGGTGTAGATCCAAAACAATTAAGAGGAACTTTACAAGCTGATATTTTAAAAGAATATATAGCACAAAAAGAATGGTTATTTCCTCCAAGACCTTCTATGAAAGTTATGACCGATATGATGGAATTTTGTAAGGATAATTTACCAAACTTTAATAGTATAAGTATAAGTGGTTATCATATACGAGAAGCTGGTTCTACAGCTGTTCAAGAACTTGCTTTTACTTTAGCAGATGGTTTTGCTTATGTTGAAGCAGGAATGAAAGTAGGAATGGATGTAGATGATTTTGCCCCAAGATTATCTTTCTTTTTTAATTGCCATAATGATTTTTTTGAAGAAATAGCAAAATTTAGAGCAGCAAGAAGAATTTGGGCAAAAAGATTAAAAGAAAAATATGGTGCAAAAAATCCAAAATCTTGGATGCTCCGTTTTCATACACAAACCGCAGGCTGTTCTTTAACTGCTCAACAACCAGAAAATAATATTGTAAGAACAGCTATTCAAGCTCTTGCAGGTGTTATTGGTGGTACTCAATCATTACATACTAACTCTATGGATGAAGCACTTGCTTTACCTACAGAAAAATCAGTTAGAATTGCATTAAGAACACAACAAATAATAGCTTGTGAAACAGGTGTTACTCATACAGCAGATCCTTTAGGTGGTTCTTATTATGTAGAGCATCTTACAAATGTTATGGAAGAAGAAGCAAATAAATATTTTGATAAAATAGATGATTATGGTGGTGTAATTCCTGCTATTGAAGATAGTTTTTTTCAAAAAGAAATAATGGAAGCTTCTTATAACTTCCAAAAAGATGTGGAAAAAAATAAGAGATTAATTGTAGGAGTTAATTGTTACACAGAAGGTAATGAAGATAACACTATGGAAATTCTTAAAGTGGATCATTCTTTTGAATCAAAACAAGTTGAAAGATTGAAAAAATTCAAAGAAATTAGAGATAATAAACTTGTTGAAGATGTTTTAAAAGAAATAAAAGATACTGCTGAAAAAAATCAGAATATAATGTACCCTATACTTAAAGCTGTTAAGCTTAATGCTACTTTAGGAGAGATTTGTGATACCCTAAAAGTTGTTTATGGTGGTTACAGAGAAAAAGCTGTTTTTTAGTTTTTATTAAGCTCTAACTTAGTGAATAAAAGCCTTTTAGTGTTTTTATTCACTAGTTCTATTTGTTAAAGTATATGTACTTTTCTTAAAAAGAACTTGCTTTTATCTCATTTTTTGGTATCATATCTAATGTTGTTCTTGATTGAACTTCAAATGCGGAAGTAGCTCAGTGGTAGAGTACCTGCCTTCCAAGCAGGCTGTCGCGAGTTCGACCCTCGTCTTCCGCTTTGCGCCCGTAGCTCAGTGGATAGAGCATCCGCCTTCTAAGTGGAGGGTCACAAGTTCGAGTCTTGTCGGGCGCATTTGATTTTTTTGATTCTTGCTGGATATAGCCAAGTGGTTACGGCTCCGGTTTGTGGTACCGGCATTCGTGGGTTCGATCCCCATTATCCAGCCCTCAACAACTAACCTAAAAATATTTTCCCATTATTACATCAACCCAATCAGCTTCTTTTATTTCTTCTTTTGGATAATCAAATGATAAAAAATATGGTTTTATGTCTATTACAGGTGTCCCATCTATTGCATCTAACGCTTGAACTCTAAGAATATTATCTTCTAGACTTAATATTTTTACTGTTGTTATTCCCAATGGGTTTGGTCTATGTTTTGCTAGTTGAGAAAAAATACCTATTTCAGGCAATTCTTCAATGCCTTGGGGTTTTCTTTGAATATGTTCTTTTAGCTCAAAATTTGATTTATGCATATAGAAAATAATAATTGCATGAGAAAAATCATTAATTCCTTTTAAACCATCTTTAAACTCAGGTAATAAATGTATTTCTGATATTATATTACCCCATCCAGAGTCAATGCCGTCTTTTATTTCTGATTTTATAAAACCAATTGGATTTATTTCCATTTTTTTCTATCCTTATTATTATTATTATTATATTTAAATATAACTTTTAAATTATAAGTTTTTTTTGATAAGAATAAAATAAAAAAAAATTTAATTACTTCTTTTATATAAAAAAATTTAAAAAAAAATAATGTATAATTAGTTTGTTTTTGCTTAAGAGTTTTAGGAGTTGAAAATGGAAATAAATGATTTAGAAATAAGTGATGAATTAGATCAATATATAAATGATTTTTCTGATTTTCTTGAAGAAGAAGATGAAAAATATGATGAAGATTATTCAGATCTAAATAGTTTTATTGACTCTTATGACGAATTACCAGATGTTCTTGAAATGGAAGAAGAGGATGATGAAAATGATGATCCACCTCTTGAAGATGATGATGAAGAAACAAGTGTTTTAAGATATGAAGCTGCCCAAATAGCATTAGGTTTAATGAATTATGTTGAATATAATGTTGTTTCATTAGAAAATGAATTAACTATTTTGGGTGATGCTTTTAATCAATTATTAGATAAAACAAGACAATTAGATGATAGAATTGCTCTTTTGAGTGATAAAGTAAATAAAGCACGTTTTGAAGGTGCTAAACAAGCTATGGAATTTATTCATGATGAAATAAAATTAATTTCTGATAATTTAGAAGGTGCAATAAAATCAACTGATCCATCTGATAAAGAAGTTTTAGAAGAAAATGTAGATATTCTTAATGAAAATAAGGCTATAATCGATAAACAGATTTTAGGTTTAAGAGAGATAGGTGCAGATACTCAAAAATTAGAAAATGATGCTAAAGTACTTGAAAGCTCTATAATGAAATTAAAATCTTCAATTAATTCAAATGCAATTTTTTCTTTATCAGGTATAATTTCTAACGAAATAAATCAAGTAATGTCTCAAATAGCTGATGCTAGAAAAGCAGAAGATCAACAAGATATTGATATGCTTCAAGATAATTTTGAGTTATTAGTTGATAATAAAATTGATATTGAAGAAAAACTTTGGGAATTACATACAAAAAATATTGATATTGATTTATTAAGAGAACAGTTTGATGTTTTGAATATAAACCTTGATCAATTTAGCAGAACAATAGATGACACTGTTTATCATCTTTCTATTGCAGGAACAAAAAAGAAAAAATAATATAAAATTTAAATACTTTGATTTTTATCTTAAAAAATCAATAAATTAATAATAACTTTTTAATAATAACTTTAAAAAATATGTGATATATTATAAATTTAATTTTTTACGCGTTTAGTTCATAATTATTAGATTTTATATTAGGTAAATATTTATGGAAGCAAATATTCTAGAATGGCTTAGTCTTCTTGTTCGATGGATTCATGTGATATTTGGAATTATGTGGATTGGTAGTTCTATCTTTTTTAATTGGCTTGATAGTAGTTTTGAGCCACTAAAAGAAGCTGAAGAAGGTGTTGTTGGTGAAGTATGGATGGTTCATGGTGGCGGTTTTTATCATGTAAAAAAGAAATATTTAAAAGCCCATGAAATGCCTAAAAATTTACACTGGTTCAAATGGGAAGCAGGTTTTACTTTTATTAGTGGAATTACCTTACTTACTATTGTTTATTATTTAAGTGGTGGTGCTTTTCTTATTGATCCTGAAGTTTCTTCAATTACTTCTGGTGAAGCAACTGCTCTTGGTATTGGAACTCTTATTACAGGATGGTTAGTTTATGATACTATTTGGAATTCTCCTTTAGCAAAAAAGCCTTTATTTACTGCTACAGCATGTTTTCTCATGGCTATAGGTGTTGCTTATGGTCTTAGTCAGGTTTTAAATGCTAGAGCTGCATATATTCATGTAGGAGCAATGATAGGAACTATTATGGCCGCAAATGTTTGGATAAGAATTTTGCCTGGACAAACAAAAATGCTAAAAGCTGTAAAAGAAGGCAAACCAGTTGATCCAGCACCTGGACTTAGAGCAAAAATGAGATCAAAACACAATAATTATATGACATATCCTGTTATTTTTATTATGATTAGTAACCATTTTCCTATAACTTACCAAGATAATCTTAATTGGCTTGTTTTAGCTGTTTTGATAGTAGCAAGTGCAATTGTAAAACATTTTCTAAATATTAGTGAAGAATTTAAATATTGGGCACCAAAATCAGCAGTTGTTATTGTAGTAGCCTTAATGGCATTATTATTTATTACAAATAAACCAAAAAATACTGAAGCTAGTATTATTAAAACTGATGAAAAAATTGCTCAAAAAGTTAAATTTGCTGATGTAAAAAAAATAATAAATCAAAGATGTATAGCATGTCATTCTGCTAAACCAACTGATAATGTTTTTGTTATTGCTCCTCTTGGGTTAAAACTTGATAATGACCAAGTTATTAAACTAAATTCTAAAAAAATCAAAGATCGTGTAGTTGTTTTAAAAAATATGCCTTTTACAAATAAAACAAAAATAACTCAAGAAGAAAGAGATACTATTGGTAAATGGATTGATGAAGGTTCTAATTTAGAATAATTAAAAATAGGTAAATTTAAATATGAATTTTGACTTAGCAATTAAAAGTAAAAAAATTTTAACTCCAAATGGTTTTTTTGATGGTTATGTTCTTATAAAAAATGGAAAAATTGCTGAAATTACTGATAAAAAAGAAAATCTAAATTGTCCGATTGATGATGTTGGTGATTTGGTTTTAATGTATGGAATTGTTGACTCTCATGTTCATATTAATGAACCTGGTAGAACAGATTGGGAAGGATTTGAAACTGCTACCAAATCTGCCGCAGCAGGTGGAATAACAACTTTAGTTGATATGCCTCTTAATTGTAGCCCTGTAACTACAACTGCAAAAGCATTAAAAACAAAATTAGATGCTGTAGTTGGTAAATTATGGGTGGATTGTGGTTTTTGGGGTGGAATTATTCCTAATAATATTTTAGAATTAGAGCCTTTAATAAAAGCTGGTGTAATGGGTTGCAAAGTTTTTCTTATAGATTCTGGAATAGAAGAATTTCCTAATGTTACAGAATCAGATTTGCGTGATGCTATGCCAATTTTAAAAAAATATAATTTACCTTTACTTGTTCACGCAGAAATGGAATCTGTAGTTGGAGAAACAAATGAATACAATAATGCAAAAAGTTATCAAGCTTTTTTAGATTCTAGACCAAAATCATTAGAAAATAATGCTATAGATTTAGTTCTTAATTTATGTAATGAAAATAGATGTAAAACACATATAGTTCATTTATCATCTGCGGATTCACTTGATATAATACAAAAAGCAAAAGATTCAGGTATTCCTTTTAGTGTTGAAACTTGTCCTCATTATTTAACTTTTAATTCCGAAGATATTTCTGATGGAGATACCAGATTTAAATGTTGCCCTCCTATTCGTGAAAAAGAAAATAATGAAAAACTTTGGGATGGAATAAAAAATGAAGTAATAGATTTTATTGTTTCTGATCACTCACCTTGTACTGCAAATCTTAAATTAATGGAAACAGGTAATATTGAAAAAGCTTGGGGTGGTATTTCTGGATTACAATTCAGTTTATCTATTATTTGGACAGAAGCAAAAAATAGAGGCATTTCTATTAATCAATTATCAAAATTAATGAGTGAAAAAACAGCTAATTTTATTGGTTTAGGAGATGTTAAAGGAAAAATTGCTATTGGTTATGATGCTGATTTTGTTATTTGGAATCCTGGAGAAACTTTTACAATAAAAGAAGATATAATTCAACATAAAAATAAAGTAACCCCTTACCTTGATAAAGAATTAACAGGTGTTGTAAAAAAAACTTATCTGAGAGGTAATAAAATTTATGAAAACGGAACTTTTTTAGATAATCCAATAGGCGAGTTTTTATTAAAAAAAAATGATTAGGTATAAAAATAAATTTAAATAATATTCAATGAAAGTTTAAAATTGAGTTATATTTAGGTAAGTTTTTATTTAAATATGCTATAATGATCAAAATTAAAATAGTTTTATGAACAGGTAGAATTAATATGTTAAAAAAAGCATCAGGGATATTATTATCAGTTTTACTAATGGTTTCATGTTCTCAAACAGGACAAAATCAAAACAATGATATATCTCAACTTAATCAAGATTCAACAATATCTTCAAAAAGTAAGTTTTCTAAACCTAATGTAATATTAATGGAATCTCCAAATCAAAATGATAGACCTTCTGGAGTTAGACCTGATACAATTATTTTACATCATACTGCTAGTGCTGCTGAAGCTAAAAATATAGGTAAATTTTTTCAAAATCCAGAATCTAAAGTAAGTGCTCATTATACAGTTGATAGAACAGGATATGTAGTTCAGTCTGTAGATGATTCAAAAAGATCTTGGCACGCTGGTAAAAGCCAATTTCAAGGAAGAGAAAATGTTAATGATTTTTCTATAGGTATAGAAATTTGTAATATTGGTGATAATAAAGATCCTTATCCAGATGCAGAATATGATTCTATTATTAAATTAGTTGGTTATTTAATGACTCAATACAATATACCTGCAAAAAATATCACAAGACATAAAGATATTGCTTTACCAGCAGGAAGAAAAGATGATACCTCAGAAAGTTTTTCTGTTCAAAGAGTTTTAAATGGTGTTCACGAATTACTTAATGGTACTTATAAACCTACAATAAAAACTGAAAAAGCTCTTTCTTACCCAGATTTTAGAGAAGTAAAACTTGATGAAAAATTGAATTTAAAAGAAATTGCTGATAGTTACTTGGATGCTGAAACAAGATGGGAAGAATTACTTCTTCTTAATCCTTCATTAAATGAAAAATCTGTTTTACAATCAGGAACAAAAATAAAGCTTCCTTTAAACTTTAAATATTGGGAACAATTGAAAAAGTAATAATTTATTTGATTAAAAAAGCCATCTATTCAATCAGAATAGAGGGCTTTTTTAATATCTAAGTTTTTATGTATTTAACCTGAGTTCGATAAATTTATCTTATCAAATGTAGTGATAATA
>JBBTGK010000106.1:0-6359 GCA_038060635.1 Cyanobacteriota bacterium
TTAGTTTATCAACTTGTTTTTATATGATTGAAAGTAAACCTAAGATTCAAAGAGATAAAAATCAGGAACAAATTTCAGAAGTTCAACCTTTTATTGCAAAGAAACATAAGTTATCAAATAAAGGGATTATTAAAAAACAACCTATAATTAATAATCCAATTAAACTAATTAATTATAAAATATTTGAAAAAGAAGACCACCAAAGTAGGCTTTATGGGAATGATTATCATTGGATACAGGCTAGAATAACTACCTTAAAAGTTGGGATATATAAACCTGAGCAAATTAAAGAAACAATGAAAGATTCTGTTTTAAAATTAAGAATAATATATCCAAAATCTAACTTAATTACAGTATGGTTTTATGACAGAGAAAATGATTTAAAAAATGGTACTCCTTTTACTCTTGGGATGGTTGATTGGGTTCCTGAAAAATCATCCCCTGGAATATTAGAACCAGAAAAATATGATTATTCTAATAAAAATAATTATAAATATGTTTATTCAGTATGTAAAAAAGGTGAATTTAAAATACCTTCTGAAAAAGCTTATAAAGTTTATGATTTTTTCTTTCAAACCCGTGCAAAAAATGAGAATTTAAGTGAGGATGAACTTGATAGAATAACAGAGAAAAAATTTAAATTAACAAATAAGCAGTTTAATGAATTATTTCAAGAAGTAAATTTTTTTAACTTCTGTTTTAGAATATAAAGTTAGCCACTATAAACAAGCTACATATTTTTTTTGTTATGGAATCTTTATAGATATATATTTATAATCTATTTACTAGGAACTAGCTGTAAAAGTTAAATTTTGGTTCAAGAATTAAAATAATAAAAAATACCGTCAGCTAACATAGTGTACATGAACAGGCATACCCATTGAATATAGGTAAAATAGTTATGGGTAGCCCGCTCATGTACACTTGTTCGTTTATATTCAATTTTAAAAAATGAATATTCAATAAAAATCATAAAAACATTTTGACTAAAAAAGTAAAAGTTAGGGTACTTAAGTACCCTAACTTTTATAAATATTTAAAATCGAGAAAACAGTGCTTAAAATCTTGCTTTTATATAATTTTCTAATTTTAAAGTATCTTTAGTAAAATTTCTAATTCCTTCAGATAATTTTTCTGTTGACATTTGATCTTCATTTAGCATCCATCTAAAAGCTTTTTCATCTATTGTTATTTTAGGATCGTGGCAATTTTCTAAAGCAAAATCTTGATTAAGAATAACAGGTAAAGAATTTTCTTCATTTCTTAATTCTTCCAAAAATTGAGGGCTTATAGTTAACAAATCACATCCACATAAAGCTTTTATTTCACCAGAATTTCTAAAACTAGCACCCATAACTAAGGTTTTATAACCAAATTTTTTATAATAACTATAAATTCTTCTTACAGACTTAACACCAGGATCTTCTTCTGAAGGATATCCATCTTTTTTTTCAAAGTTTTTATACCAATCTAATATTCTTCCTACAAAAGGAGAGATTAAAAAAGCCCCTGCTTCTGCACAGGCAATTGCTTGACCAAATCCAAAAAGTAACGTCATATTACAATGAATACCATCTTTTTCTAATTGTTCTCCAGCTTTTATACCTTCCCATGTAGAAGCAAGCTTAATAAGAACTCTATCTTTAGAAACTCCTGCTTTTTCATAAAGAGCAATAATTTCTTTTCCTTTTTTTACAGAAGCTTCAGTATCAAAAGAAAATCTTGCATCAACTTCGGTAGAAACAAATCTTGGAACTATTTTTAAAATTTCAACACCAAAATTAACTATCAATTTATCCAAAGATTTACTTAATTTTTCATCATCAGAACTACCATTATTTTTTCCAAAATTTATTGCGTCTTCTACTAAATGTTGATATTGTGGCATTTGAGCTGCTGCAAAAATTAAAGAAGGATTAGTAGTAGCATCTGTTGGGGTATATTTTTTTATAGAATCAATATCTCCTGTGTCTGCAACTACCGTAGTTACACTCTTAAGACTTTCTAATGCATTCATTTATTTTCTCCTAAAACAAAATAATAATATTTATCTAATATAAAATTTAAAACTTATTTTAATTCTGCCAAAAATTATCTATTTAGAATATTATTTTTAACAAAATATTCTCCAGCCTTATAAGAACTTCTTACTAAAGGGCCTGAAGCTATATATTTAAAACCTAGTTTCATACCTTCTTCTTCATAAAAAAGGAATTTTTCTGGTGTTATATAATCAATTACTGGTAAATGTTTTTTACTTGGTCTAAGATATTGACCTAATGTAAGGATATCTGTATCAACTTTTCTGAGATCTTTCATTGTTGTAAAAATCTCTTCTTCTGTTTCACCTAGTCCAAGCATTATAGAGGATTTAGTTAAAATTGAATTATCTATTTCTTTAACTTTAGCTAATAAATCTAATGTTTGTTTGTAACCAGCTCTTTTATCTCTAACTTTTAAAGTTAATCTTTCAACAGTTTCAATATTTTGAGCAATAACTTCTGGTTTAGCTTTTATTATTTTTTCTAAAGCAGATGTATCTCCTTTAAAATCTGGAATTAAAACTTCTACAATAACTTTAGAATCTCTTTTTTTTATTTCTAAAATAGTTTGTGCAAAATGTCCAGAACCACCATCAGGCAAATCATCTCTATCAACAGAGGTTAAAACAATATATTCTAATTGAAGGTTTTTTATTGAGTCAGAAATTTTTATTGGTTCAAGTTCATCTAAAACACCTTGAGGATTTCCAGTTTTTACAGCACAAAAACGACAACCTCTTGTACAGGTATCTCCCATTAACATGAAAGTAGCTGTTCCTCCTGCCCAACATTCATGGACATTAGGACAATGAGCTTCTTCACAGACTGTGTTCAAATTCAGATCTTTAAGAAGAGCTTTAATTCTTTTATAATTTTCACCAGCAGGTGGTCTTATTTTTAACCATTCAGGTTTCGGTTCGTATTTTTTTTCTTTTGTGCTTAAAGGCATATTATATAAATTTAAAATAATTACAATTAGAATTATATCAAACAGAATACTAATATCACCTAATTTTTATTATATTTATCATAAAAGGAATTTTTCACTTATTTTTTTTAATGGAAAAATCTTGTAAAATAAGTTATTTCAATAACTTAAAAAAGAAATTTTATTAAAAATCCATTAATAAAAAATTAAAAATTATGATATAATTCTTTTTGAAATTTCGCTTTTAGAGGAAAAATTTATATGGCTCCTACCAAAAAAAAGATACTTATTGTTGATGACGAAGACAATATTACTTGGTCTATGGAAAAGTACCTTGCAAAAGAAGGGTATTTTATAGCAACAGCAGATTCTGCAAAAAAAGGTGCTGAATTACTTAACTCCTCTCCTTTTGAACTTGTTATCACAGATATGAAAATGCCCGATGTTGATGGTTTTCAATTTTTAAATTGGATAAAGAAAAATCATCCAAAATCAAAAGTTGTCATAATGACTGCATTCGGTTCTCCTTCAATAAGAGATGAAGCAAAGAAAATAGGTGCCTATAGATATTTTGAAAAACCAGTTGATTTGAATCAATTAAGAAAGTTTATAAATGAAACTTTAGCAGATAAAGGCTTTACAGGTAATATTCTTGATATTGATTTATTTGATTTTGTTCAGATGGTACTTCTTTCAAGAAAACAAAAACTTATCTCTATAACTGATCCTATTTCTATGCAAATGGGTTTACTTTATTTAAAACATGGTGATGTTATACACGCTGAAGTTGGCTCTGCACAAGGAGAACAAGCTTTTTATACAATATTATCAATGAAAACAGGTTTTTTCTCTGACATGCCTTGGATAGAACCGACTGCAAGAACTATTAATGCTCCATTTAATCACCTTATTATGGAAGCGGCTAGAATTCAAGATGAAAGTCAAGCAAATATGCAAGATTTAGAAGCTACTGTTGAAGCTGTAAAAAAAGTACTTGAGAAACAAAAAGGTAAAGATACTGAAGTAAAAGGTGCTGATGCTGTAAAACAAGTTTTAGAAGCAATGAAAGGTGAGTTACCTGATATTAATATGGCTATGGTCATTAATGCAAGAGATGGAAGATTTATTGTTGGTATTTGTAATGAAGGATTGAATCTTAATGATTCTGCTGTTATTTATAAAAATGTATTTGCAACTTCTGGAGATGCCGAAGTTATGGTTACAAGTAAAGCAGAAAGAAGAAGACAAATTGAAGAAGTTATGATTTCCAATGAAAATGATATTTCCATGATAAAGAAAATAAAAGAAGGAAAATATATTCTATGTATAAATTTCTTAAAAGCTACAAATATTGGAATGTTAAAAATAAATGTGAATAATTATTTACCAGAAATTGAACATCATTTACAATAAGAGGAAATTTTTAAAAGGATTTTTTAATCCTTTTATTATTAGATTTTATATATGAACTCAAAATTATTAACAAAAACTATTCTTGTTTATTTATATTATAAAGAAGATCCTAATTTTTGGTCAAAAATTCTTAATGAAAAAAGTAGATTTTCTAGTATTTTTATTTTTAATATATTAGAACAAAAATTGGATTTTAATGATCCTAGTATAAAAATATTTAATGCAGAAAATGGATTAGAAGATTTAAATACCTTTATTTATTCTCAAAGATTGAAGTTTGATAATTTAATTTTATTAGAACAAAATGAGAATTTTGAAATAGATTTAATTAATATTGAAAAGCATTTAGTTAAATTAAGAAATAATCCTTTTTTTAATGTTAAAATATTCCCAGAAAAATCAGAAGTATATGAATTTGATATAGAAGCATTTGTAACAACCGAAGCAAGAGTTTTTTCTTTAAAAAATAAAGATCTTAAAGAAATTTTAGATAAAAGAAATTTTTATTATAAAAAAGAATTTCCTACATTAGAAGAAGAATTGATAACTATAAAAAAAGAAGATATTGATTCTAATTTTGAAATAAAAAAAGCTGAGATTTTAGAAGATAGTTTAGAAAAAGATTTCTTTTTAGCATTAGCAAATTTTTACAAAGATTCAAATTTAGCCGAAGAATTATTTTATAAAGTAATAAATGATGATAGTAAAATATACTATAAAGAAGCTTTTGTATTATTATTAAAATTATTATATCGTAAAATGGATTTTAATAAAATATTAGACTTGAAAAATAAGTATAAATCAGAATTAGAAGAAATAAATTTAGCTAATTTATATTTTTCTTTTACTTTTTTTAAATTAGAATTTTATTTAGATACGATTCGTTTTTTTAGAAAAGCAAATTTAAATAATATTGATAACTATTTAATTTATAATCAATCCGATATAAATATAAAATTTAATCTTATAACGGCTAAAATATTATATTTTGAAGATAAATTAGATTGTTCTGAAAAATTTCTTGAAAAAGCTAAAAATAAATCACTAAAATATTCTCCAGAAATTGATTTAGTAATAGCAAAAATTAACTTTAAGAAAGCTAATTATGATAAATGTTTTGAATTATTATCTGCGATATTAAATTATGAGTTTTTACCAACTTATTTTATTAAAGAAGTAAAATCTGTATTTTTAAATATTTTATTATTTATTCCTTTTAAAGAAGAAAGTTTGGAAATTCTTAAAAAAGACATTTTTGCTAAAAAAGAAGAAATAATAAGAGTTGCAGATACTTTTTATATGAATGAAGATTATATTGAATCACTTAAATTATATTTATTAAGTGTAGAAAAATTTGGAACTGAAACAGCTTTATTGTTTAAATTGGGTTATATTTGCTCAAAACTTAGAATATTAGACCAAGCTATTTATTACTATGAAAAATTTTTAGAACAAGAGCCAGAACATCCAGATGCTCTTAATAATTTAGCCTTTATATATTTAAATTGTGATAATTTAGAGAACGCTGAAAGAGTTTATAAAAAAATACTAAAATTAAATAGTTTTTCTTTTGAAGCTAATTTATATTTGGCGTTAATCAATGTAAGTTTAAGAAAAAAGAAACAAGCTGAAAAATATTTAGATCAAGCTAAAACTATAAATCCTGTTTCACCTGAAGTTCATAAATTAAAACAAATAATAAAAACAGAGCTTGTCTAGTTTTATAATTACTAAATTATTTAATTTATTTGTTTAATTTTTTCATGTTACAATTAATAAGAATTATGTAATAGTTTTTTGTAATATTATAAATAATCTAATTATATTTTTACCTAAAATTATCGAAAACTGATTAAGGATTATGACTAATAAAGTAATAAAACAAGAAAATGTAAAAATATCAGGTGAAAATGAACTTGATGCTACAATATATAGACCAGAAGAAAAAGGTAGTTATCCTTTTATATTAATATGTC
>JBBTGK010000107.1:0-14092 GCA_038060635.1 Cyanobacteriota bacterium
TTTAAAGTATCTGAATCATAAATAGTTTTATCAATTTTAAAGCCTTTTATTTCTTGTTTAAAAAACTCATTAAGCATACTTATAAACATGTAACTATCAGCTTCTTTAGGAAAAGTCTTTCTTATCCCAAGTTTTAAGGCTTGTTTTTTTACATTTAAAGTTTTAGGGCTATAATCTTGTTTTAATAACCATTTCCAAAAATCGGCTAAAGAATCTTTTGAAACAGGCTGATTTTTTTCACGAAGATAATTATTAAATTGCTTAAGATGACAATCATAATTTTTATCATTAACAAAAGAAATTTCCGCAATACTTTGTTCTACGGGAATTATATTCATAAAAGTTAAAAAATAATTATTATTTTACTTCTTCTACACTAACTGGCAAAAAACCAATATCATTAGTTACATTATAACCTTTTATTTTTCTTATTATTCCTGTAGCTTTTATTTTTATGCCATCTTTTGCAGAAGGTAATCTTAGTAAAACCCTATTATCAAGATCAATTAAGCTTATTGCTCCATTATCATTAGAAAGCATTGCTCCAGCTCTATTGTATTCATACATACCAGTTACAGTAACTTCTTTATTTAACATTTTAGAATAATCAACTTTTTCTATTGGTGCAGAAAAAGCTTTACTTATATCAACGTGTTTATTTGATTCTACATATTTTACAATTCCATTTTTTTCAACTTTTTTAACAGCTTCATCTGATTTCATTCCACTAGGTGTTTCAAAAACATATATATTAATACCTGAAAGAATTTTTAATTTTTTAAATTTTTGGGTAGTAATAAATTTTTCTATATCAGAATTTTTATATCCTTCTTTAAATCTTATTAATATCTGATTTTCTGGTAAAGAAGCAAAAGAAATCAAACCAGCATTTATAATTAATGTAAGTGATAAAAAAAATAAAGCTTTTTTCATTATTATTAAATTCCCAAAGAATAAATTCATATATTATGATTATTATACAAGATTATTTTTTTTTAGTTTCTTTTTTTTTATATTTTGAAATGAATTTTTGGTATTATTTTATAAAAAATCAAGCCTAATCCTTTTTAATAACCTAGTATCATTTTATGGAAAAGAATTAGGAGCATGTAAAAACTATTTATTATTGAAAATAAAACATTCATTTTTTTCTAGTTTAAAACTAAATTTATTTTCATTCATAACACTATCTAGTTTTCCAATTAAATCTATATATCTTTTTTCAATTTCAATTTCTAATAAATCTAAAGAAAAATCTATTGTTAAACGATTATATCTAAACAAAAAATTGTCTTTTTCATCTATTTCTAAAATAGAATAAAATTGATCTTTAAAAGGAAAGGCTTTTTGTGTTAGATAAAAAAGCTCCATATCTGAAAAAAAATTTTTAATATCATCAAATTTTATTAAATAACTTTCTCCACCTTGAGAAGAAGGTTTTTCGCAATATAACATAACTACATCAGGTGGATAATTCATTTCTGCACAATCAGTATGACACCAAAATTCATATTCAGTATTTGCATAAGTTGGTGTATCTAAGTTTTTATTTATTTCTACTCGATAAATAATATCATTATCTATATTTCTCTCTTCTTTTAATGGTGAACCTAGTAAATGAGCTAATTCACTAAATTCTTTATCATTAATTGAATTTTTAAAATTTTTTATAAGGCAAGCATCATTTTCAATTATATTTTTTATTTCTTTAGCTAAAAAAACTAAATCATTATTAAATTCTAGTATTTTAATATTTTTCATAATTTAATTAAACAATCCCGTTTATTTTTTAACTCTTCTATTGATTTTACACCTAAACAAAACATGGATATTTTTAATTCTTCAATATATTGTTTTAGTTTTTCTTCTACTGCTTCCGAAGATTCAAGAGAAGCTTCTAATAAAGGATAAGCGATTCCAACAGCATCTGCACCTAAAATAATAGCTTTACAAATATCTATTCCTGATTTTATTCCCCCAGATGCAAAAATAACTTTATTATTCGTATTTTCTTTAACTTCAATTAATGATTTGGCAGTAGGAATTCCCCAGTTTCTAAAAGTTTCCCCTATTTTTGATTGTAAAGGATATTTAGCTCGATAAGACTCTATCAAAGCCCATGAAGTTCCTCCACCACCAGCAATATCAATTCCTGATATAGAAGTATTATTTAAAATCTGAGCTGTTTTTTTAGAAATACCACACCCAGTTTCTTTTAAGAAAACAGGATATTTTATTTTTTTCGCTATATCATCTATTTTAGATACTAAATTAGAGAAATTTTTATCGCCTTCAGGTTGAATAGCTTCTTGTAAAGGATTAAGATGAAAAAATAAAGCATTTGCTTGAACCGATTCTATTATGTAATTTATTTCTTTTTCTCCATAACCATAATTAAGTTGAACAGCTCCAACATTAGCAAATAAAAAAATATCTGGAGCAACATCTCGTATTTGAAAAGATTCTAAACTTTCAGGCATTTCAATAATTATTCTTTGAGAACCTAAACCCATTGCTAAATTTAGTTTTTGACAAGCTTTTGCTAAATTAGTATTTATTTTTTTTCCTTGTTCAAGCCCTCCAGTCATAGAAGAAACAAAAAT
Source organism: Cyanobacteriota bacterium (assembly GCA_038060635.1). Lineage (GTDB taxonomy): Bacteria > Cyanobacteriota > Sericytochromatia > UBA7694 > JACMQJ01 > JBBTGK01. The sequence continues at coordinate 2,604 of JBBTGK010000107.1, forward strand.
AGGAGCGGATAATTTTTTTCCTAAAAGATTTATTGATAGATCTATATCTTCAAAATTTATTTCAGGCAACGAATTATGTTCTAAATAAAATGAATCAAAACCAGATGACAATTTATCAAATTGAACATCTTTATTAACACAAATATCTATGTGATCTTTTTTTCTTTTTTGAATTTCCATTATAATCTCATACTTGCAACAAGGGGTTTTATAAAAAAATACGTTTATTTAGGAATAGAAATTAAATAACATGACTAATATTATAAATTATCCAATGTGTTTGTTCATGAACGTTTTTAAAATGTTCATTACTTAAAATATTCTCTCACAACTATAACTATAATCAACTTAATAAATTCCTATTCCTTAAAAGAAGACGTTTGCAAAACGTCTCTACGAAAAAATGTATTTGAATAACATTTTTTCGTTTAAAATAATTCTTTTAATATAACCCACTAATTTAATATTTTTATTTTCTCATTTTAGTCAATAAAATTATATCAAAGATAGTAGAATAATCTAAGATTAATGGTAAAATAAATGTTTAAGATATTATTAGATTTAACTTTTAACCATGAAAAAAACAGCTCTTTTATTAATCTCAGTTTTTACTTTAATTTCTTGTACTCAAAAAATAGATTCTCCTTTAATTTCTGAAACTCAAATTTCTTCTGTAAATAAAATAAATGAAAGTGCTTCTATCTTAAAATCTGAAAACATTCCTGATGAAATAAAAAAATTAACTCAAAAAGAAGCAAAAGAAATGTCTGATAAAGAAAGTAAAAGAAGAGGAGTTGATTTTTTCAATATTCCTAATAATCCTGTTGGAATGAAAATATCTTATGCTGATAAATCTGCTTATATTCTTAATTATATTGGTACATCTGAAAATACAGTAGATGTTAATGTAGAAATGAAAGCTTTTTATTCTGAAGATTCTAAGATATATTCTTTAAATTATTCAGGCCCTATAACTAATACAGAAAAATTTAAAGTAAAAAAAGAAAAAAATACTCTAAAAACAACTAAAGATGAAAAAGGAATAACATTTGAACTTATTCAAGGTTTACCACCAGAGCATATAATTAATACTTTTTCTGATTATGCAGAAGGACTTAAAGAAGTTTTAAAAATGATATATAGACCACAAAAATCTACTATTTCTGAAGAAGATGTTTTTATTTATGCTATCAAATATAATGGTGAAGTAAAAGGATTCTTTTTTGAGAGTCATGCAAATAAAGTAATATTAGGCGAAAGAAAATATGCCGATATGCAATTGGGAGTTTTTATTACAAATGAAAATAAAATATTGCAAAATTATGTAATTGTTGCTTTTAATCCAAAAGCTAAATTAAATCAAAATCCTAGTTACAAATTTTTTGATGAAAAAGGATTTAATTTTATTCAATTAGGTGATTTATAAAATATTTTCAAAAAATTAATATAAAAAAAGACCTGTAATAAATTAGAGCATTACAGGTCTTTAAACTATTGTTATAAAAGTTAAATTTTTAAAATTTCAACTTTACCTGTTTTAATGTCATAAATGCCACCTTGTATAATAATTTTATTATTTTTAACCATATCTTTAATTGTTTCACTTCTTTCTTGTATTTGTTTAACAGTATTTAGAACATTTACTTTTGTAACTTCGTATAAATATCCTTTGGTTATTTCATCTGGTTTTGTTAAATAAGTATTTACTATTTCAATTGCAGGATCAATTTTTTCCATTATGTGAGTAATATTCCCATCTTTAAAATTACTACATGCTGCTTTTATTGCACCACAATTTGTATGTCCTAAAACAAGAATAACTTTTGCACCTGAAACTTTACAAGAAAATTCTAATCCACCCAAGGCATCTTCATTTATTACATTTCCTGCTAGTCTTATACTAAAAATATCACCAAAACCTAAATCAAAAATTAACTCAGCGGCTGTTCTTGAATCAATACAACTCAATATTACAGCCATTGGATGTTGAGCATCTGATGTTTTATCAATTTGATGATGATATTCTTTTTTATTAGGTTTTTGATCAATAAATCTTTGATTTCCTTTCATTAAAATATCTAAAACCTCTTCAGGTTCTAATCTTTCTTGAATTTCTTTAGTTAAAACATTTACAAATTGAATATGATTATCAAGTTTATATTCCTCTTTAAATCCAACTAAATTTACATCAATATTTTTAATTTTTGAGGTAACATCTCTAAAATCATTTATTACATCTAAAATATCTGAATCAATATAATCAGTGTTAGTTGCATCAAAAATAAGTTTACTATTTTCAGGAATATCTTCTAATGTTTCAACTATAGAAGCTTTATTTAAAAAAGATAGTTGTTGAGATAGTTCTAAACGAATAATTTCACCTTCGTGATAATCTTCTCTTACAAATGCAAAAGGATTATTTAAATTACTTTTTAGAATAAATAAAAGACCAATAACTAAGCCAACTATTACACCTATTAATAAATCGGTAAAAAGAATTGCTACAATAGTAATAAAAAATGGTAGATAGTTATTAAAGCCTTTTTTAATCATTTTTTTATAAAGTGATAGTTTTGTAAGTTTAAAACCTGTAACGATAAGTATTCCTGCTAGACAAGCTAAAGGGATTTTATTAAGTAAATTTGGAATAAATAAAGCTGAAAGTAAAAGTAAAACTCCATGAAATATAGCAGAAAGCTTACTTTTAGCACCATTATTAATGTTAACAGAACTTCTTACAATAACTGAGGTAATTGGTAAACCACCGATAAGACCTGATATTGTATTTCCTATACCTTGAGCAATTAATTCTTTATTTGGAGGAGAATGTCTTTTTAAAGTATCTAACTTATCAGTAGCTTCCAAATTAAGAAGAGTTTCTAGTGATGCAATAATAAATAAAGTTAGTGCTACTTTATATACATTTGGATTAGAAATTTGAGAAAATCTGGAAGGGTAAATAAATTAAAAAACTCACTAAGATTATTAGCAATAGGTATTGTAACTAATCTGTCACCTGATAAAAATAATTCATGATAATTAATTAAAACAAATTCATTTAATATAATACTCATAACAACTGCAATTAAAGAAGCGGGTAAAAAGTTTATTTTTTTTAGAGGTGTTTTTTCCCATGAAACTAATATTAAGATTGATACAATACTAATAATTAAGGCTCCAAAATTAAAATGTGTAAACATGTGTATCAATTCTGAAAAAGTATTTTGTCCATCATTTTGAATAAAACTAAAATCACCCTCTAATGTACTATCATAACCAACGGCATGAGGAATTTGCTTCATAATAATAACAATACCAATAGATGCTAAAAGACCATTAATTACACTTGAAGGGAAAAAATTTGATATTCCTCCTGCTTTAAGTACACCCAAAACAATTTGCATTATTCCTGAAAATACAACAGATAGTAAAAATATTTCAAATGCCCCTAATTCATTTATAGAAGTTAATACAATTGCGGCTAATCCTGCTGCTGGTCCACTTACACTAGTATTAGATTTACTTAAATAACCTACAACTATTCCGCCAATAATTCCTGATATAATTCCAGAAAATAATGGAGCTCCTGATGCTAAAGCAGTACCAAGACATAATGGAATTGCAACCAAAGAAACGACCAGCCCTGCGGGAAGATCACTTTTTAAATTAGAAAATAATTTATCCATAAATATGTATGTTTTCCTTTTTTTTTATAAATATACAACGTTTTTTATATTTCAATACAATACATTAACATATTAACATATTAAATAATATTAATATGTTAATGTTTATTTTGTCAAGTCGTGTTTTAATGCTAGTAATTATATTAAAATAGTTTATAATAAAAATATTAGTATTTTTATTGAGGTTTATTATATGAAATTAAGTAATATTGTTTCAAATGAACTTGCTAATGTTATAGGAGTTTTATCTCATCCTCAACGAATACAAATAATTGGTAAGTTAAGCACTGGTGAAAAAGATGTAAACCAATTAACAACCGAATTACATATTAGCCAATCAAGGGTTTCACAACATCTTTCTGTTATGCGTTCAAAACATATTGTAGAAGAAAGAAAAGAAGGAAGACATGTTTTTTATCATTTATGTCATCCAAAAATTTCCGAATGGTTATTACAAGGTCTATTTTTTGTTTCTGCTGATATAGAAAAAAGAGAACAAATCATTTATGCAATCGAAGAAACACTTAGTGTAATTACAAAAACAGCCTTATAAATTTTTACTGATTTAAAAACAAACTACTTTTTTATCTTATTACAATATTTTAAAAAACTATATAAATAACTAAACTAAGATTAAAATTAATCTAAGAAGTAAATAATTACTTAGCCTGATCAACCATTTTTATTGTCATTTCTTCAACTTCTTTAGCAATTTGAACTAATTCATTATTATTAGATAAAGCTGAAAGCATTTGAGCAGGCTTAATAAGACCTATTTTTGTTTTACCTTTTTCAGTAAAAACAGAAATTCTACATGGTAAAGCCATATTTAAACTCATATCAATAGATAAAACTTTTGCCGCTTGAATTGGATTGCAAACTTCAAAAACATTACAATCTTCCTTAAATTCAATTCCTTTACTTCTAAGTGTTTTACCCAAGTTATGAATATGTAAAACGCCAAATCCATTACTTTTTACAGCTAAATCAAGATCAGTTGAAGCTTGTTCAAATGATTTAGTTGTTTCTACAATATAGTACACAAAAACCTCCTTTAATTAGCTATTTACTTTTTATATTTAGCGTTATAGTCAAAAATAGATTGTTCTATAATTTTTTTTGCCATGTCCGCATCCTGAAAATCTTCTACTAATACAGTTTTATTTTCAAGCCTTTTATATTCTTGAAAAAAATGTTTTAATTCAGAATGAAAGTATTCGGGCATTTCACTTATATCATTAATATGATTAACACTTACGTCATCATTTGCAACAGCAATTATTTTATCATCGCCTTCATTATTATCAATCATTCTCATTACACCAATTACTTTTGCATTAACAATACAAAGAGGTAATATTTGAAGTTGCGAAAGAACTACAATATCTAAAGGATCATTATCTTCACCCAAAGTTTGAGGTATAAAACCATAATTAGCAGGATAAAAAACTGCTGAGTATAAAACTCTATCAAGTCTTAACATACCTGTTTCTTTATCTAATTCATATTTAGCTTTACTACCCATTGATATTTCTATAATAGATTTAACAATGTTTGGTTGTTTATCGCCAATTTCTACTTGATGCCAGGGATTAAAATGTAATGCCATCTAAAATTATATTCCTTTCTAAATATCTACATACAGATAATAATTATACCTCAATAGACTTAAACAGATCTTTTTATAACATAAAATTAAATCAATAAGCTTATATCTCAATATATTAGATTGTTTTTATTAAATAAATTCCTAAACTAAAAAATATTTGGTATAAATTGCTTTTAAAGATACACCGCATAGATAATTAATTTATTTTATTATAAAAAATTTAATCTTATTTTTATCATACCAAAAGGAACATTAAGGAATGATTAGAATAAAAAACTACAACATAAAATCAACATTTCTTTCTTTTGGAGTAAATTTTTCTACACCTTTTTTAGAATTCTCTCTTGTCATTCTTATCCAATTATTTGCAGTGTCTGAAGGAGAAGAAACAAAATTTTCACCATATTTTTTTATAATAGCCCCTTGATCTTCTAAAATCCAAATATCCTGATCCAAAACCTTATCACCAACTATTTTTACAATCGGAGAAATTAAATTAGTTAAAAAACCCATTCTCCATGTTACACAAACATAAACCTTAGTTACAAAATTTTCAACAGGAATACATATTTGATAACCAATAACTTCTTTACGATGTCCAAAACCATAAGCAACTTTAACAATAGAAGGTAAAATAAATTGATCTTGATGAGTATGACTTTCATTTTTTCCAAGTAATACTTTAGATAAAAGACTATCTCTTTTTTCATTTTTTTCATCAATATCAATAACAACGCCATTTTCTTGAGTTTTTATGAAAGTTTTTGCCAAATGACTAGCAGGATTTCTAAAAAGCCCTCCATGAATATATCCTGTATGAGAACAATCAATAAAATTTTCTATAACATTATCTACACTATTTTTTATTGTAGTTTGAACCCAAGTATGATTCCAACCTTTTTCATTGTAATGAGGAATATTAAAGGGTTTTTCATTTTCTAAAGGATCTCTATCACCCATCCAAATCCAAATAAGACCTTCTTGTTCAATAATAGGATATGCAGATGTAAAGGCTGAATTAGGTATTTTATCTTCATTACAAAGAGAAGGTATTTTTACACATTTACCTAAAGAATTAAACTCCCAACCATGATAAGGGCATTGAATATTTCCGTCTTTTATTTTTCCATTTGAAAGCTTTACATTTCTATGAGGGCATTTATCAACCAAAGCAGAGGCTTTACCTGTTTTATCACGAAATAAAACAATTGGTTCATCTAAAATTTTGCATGACAATGGTTTATTTTTTAATTCTGTTGATCTTGTTGAAGCATACCAATAATTTTGCATATTATTTCACTTATTAAATATTATTTTTAATTATATCTGAATAATCTTTGTTTAAATTTAGTTCTTTTATTATATTTCTACAAATATGAACTTTTTCTTTAAATTCTATATATTTATTTAATTCTAATAAATCTTTTTCTAGTTTTTCTAATAACTTATTCATTTGATTTTTTTCATTTTTTAGTTCATCATATTTTTTTTGTTTTAAACTGACTTCTTCTCTAAAAAAATTAATATTAGCACTTTCTAGCTCTTTTATATCTTTTGATAAACTTTCATCTTTTTCTTTTAATTGAAAATATTCCTTTTTTATATTTGAAAATTTATCTAATTTGTCTTTTTTTAATTCTAAAATATCTATTAATTCAAAAACCTTTTTAAAATAATTTTTTGTTTCCAAATCGAAATCTAAATTTAAATTTCCTACTTCTTTAAGAAAAGCATTACATAAAAAATTAATAGTATCTAAAGTCATTGGGTTACTTGTTATTAATTTATCAGTTTTAAAAATCTCTTTTAGAAAAATATCGCTTAAAGGATATAAATTAAGCAAAAATTTAATAATATTAGCTTTTTCATCAAGGCTAAATATTTTAAACATAGTAATAAATTCAGTGATATTTTTTTTGTAATAAAAGAAATCTAAAAAAAAGAAATGACTATTTTCTATTTTCTCTATTGAAAAATCAGTTTTTATTATTTCAAAAAATTTATCATCCATTTTTTTGTTCCTAAATTTACTTCACTTTGTAACAATAATAGCAGAATTTATATAAGGTAAAGTTTTTTCTTTTCCGATAAAATATTTTTTAATATTATTTTCTACCCACATCATACTTACAGAACTTCCACCATCAAGGTTTAACGCTTTTTTACAACCTAATTTTTTCATAAAATCAGCTTCTTCTTGAATTGTCAAACCTTGCCCATTTTTTCCAGAGCAAGACATAAATATAATATCACCATTTTCTTTTATTCCGATAGCAGATCTTGATGTTTTTGATAGGGATGAAATACTATCTCTAATTATTTGACCATTTTTATTTTTTATAATGAAACCTTCTTTTTCAAGCTCTACATTAGGTAAAAGTTGAGGCCCTGCTTGTATAGAATAGAATATATTATCTTTTTTAACATCTCTAAAATCTATATCATAGTAAAATTCATTATCTTTTTTTATAACTCTAAATTCACTTCTTTTATTTAGTATTTTATCAATTACAGGTTTTAATTCTTTATTATTAACTAAATCATTATTTTTTCTTGGGTCAGCTATTATTTTACTTTCTGATAAAACAAAAGATACTGATAAACCGTTACTATGATTAAAATATCCGCCATTTATTGCCATAATATGATTTTTATCTTTAAAAAAATCATTCAAAGTTTGATTTTTTATAGAAGAAAGAGTTTTTATTTTAAAATTTTTAGGTACAGTAATTATACTAATCTCAGTTTTTTTAAAAGTGGTTTTAGTTATTTGAATATTTTCATTTAAATTAATCGCATATATTGGATTTAAATTAATTAAAATAAGACAAAAAAATATCCAGAAAGATATTATAAACAGTGATTTAAATAATAAATTAATTTTTTTCAAAATACCCTCAAATATCTACTCTACTTATAATATAAAAATAATATCAATACTCTTAAATTCTCAAGAAGTCTATAACTAAATCTTAAAGCTTAAAAGTATAATGAATTTAATATTAATATTATATAACAACGTCTATTGTATAGATTTGTTAAGCAATGTAACCATTAAATAGACGTTTGATTTTTAATGTTATAATTATTATATTAATATCTTAACTATTATGAATTTTTTTAGTAGTTTATTAATCTTTTTAATATGTTAAAGCTATGCTTAATGATTAAAGGTTAATTTATCCATTTTATGGATTGTTATTTGCATTATATGGTTAAGTTTTTAGGTTTTTCTTGTTAATCTAATAATAAAATTAGATAAATATATAAAATCTTCAATGAGGAAGAATTTGTGAAAAAAGCGTTTTTATTCCCTGGTCAAGGCTCTCAAATAACTGGAATGGGTTATGATATTTTTAATATGTATCCCGAAGCAAAAGAAATATTTGAACGATTTGATGATATTTTTGGTCATAAAATTAGTGAATACTGCTTTTTTGGTGAAAAAGAATTTTTACAAAAAACCGAAATAGCACAACCCGCTATATTAGCAACCAGTTTAGCCTTTAGTAAAGTTTTGAAAAACAAAAATATAACACCAGATTATTTAGCAGGTCATAGTTTAGGAGAATATACAGCACTAGTTTGTGGTAAAGTTTTGAAGTTTGAAGAAGCTTTAAAATTAGTTAAAATAAGAAGTGAGTTAATGGCGAAAGTGGGAGAAAATTATCCTGGTACAATGATTGCTGTCATTGGAATGAATAAAAAAGAATTAGAAAGAACTTGTACCGATTTTTCTGATCATGATGAAGTTGTAATTGCAAATTATAATGGACCAGAACAAATGGTTGTATCTGGTACTATTTCAGGAATAGAAAAATTTTCTAATTTAATTCAAGAAAAAGGAAAAAAAGTTATTCAATTAAATGTAAGTGCTGCTTTTCACTCATATCTAATGAAACCAGCTTTAAGCGAATTAGTTGATGCAATAGACGACACAGAATTTTTTGATTCTGATGTTCCAATAATTACTAATGTTGATAATACAATGACAACCGAAGGTAAAAAATTTAAAGAAAAACTAAAATGGCAACTTATATCACCTGTTTTATGGGAAGATTCTATAAGATCCATGATAGAGTACAATATAGAAGCTTTTATAGAAGTTGGTCCTCAAAAAATTCTTACAAATTTAAATAAAAGAATAGATAATTCAATAAAATCATTTAGTATTAATAATAATGATGCTATAAATGAATTAGAATTATTTCTTTCAGCATAAAATAAGTAAGAAATCAAAAGTAAGAAGTAATGAGATAGAAAAAAATATCTTCTTACTCATCACTTCTTACTTATAAGTTAAAAAAACGGATATTAATTAATTCTTAATCATTATTACTTACATCTTACATACTTAGTAGTTACCGCTTTTGCATAAGGTGCACCATAAGTACCACCGCCTGTATAATCCTTATAAACACCAGTATTTACAATTATACAACTTCTATAATCTTTGCTAGAAAGCATTACTCCCCCATATTTAGTCATATATGTTGGTATTCCAAGTTTATTTTTTTCAACTTGCCAATTAGAACTTTTTACACCACTTTGAATAACGGCTCCATTTGTTACTTGAGATAAAGCTTCTTTTTTCGCAGCAGCTTCTACACTACTATCTTTGAGACTATAACTATTACCCAAATCATCTGCAAAAACAGGAGGTCTACTTTTAAGATCTTCATTAAATTTAGCTAATTTTTTATCATAATCTTTTTTATAATCATTCCAATCTGGTTTAAAAGATAATCCTACTGATTTCATGGATTCTTCTATTTTTAGTTCTTTTAAAGTTTTTTCAACATCTTTTTTAATAGTATTAAAACCATCTTTTAAAGCAACATAATATTCATCATTTGCTCCTTGTTTATTATTTAAAATAGATTTAGTTTTTTCTTCAACAAAAATAAGAACTGATTTTTGAATTATATCTTTTCTTTTTTCTGCCATTTTTCTCCAATCTCCACCTAAATAAGCTAAATCATACTTTTGAGAAGCGGTAAGATAGGTAGGATTTTCTAAATCTGGATATTTAGATTTACATAGTTTATCTAACGCATCTAAATCACTACTAATTTTTTTTATCATTTCTGGTGTAAAAGAAGCATGAATATAAGTACCTGAATAATCTGGATTATATGCACTTGCAACATATTTTACCGATTCTGAATATTTACTAACATCAGTCCAAAAAGTTTTATAATATTCATCTTGTATTTTTTGTAAAGCTATTTCCTGTTGTTTGGCAACAGAATTTAAATTTTTAGCTTCAACACTAACATTATCATAGTTTCCTGTTTGTATTGTATATTTACCATCATTTATCTCTTTTACAATACCTTTTATAAAGCTTCCGTTAGAAGATAAATATTCCACTTTATCACCAATATTAGGTTTTCCAGACATATTAACTTCAGCTTTTACTCTTAACTCATTTTCTGAATATTCAGAAGTTCCTTGATAGCCATTTACAGCAACAATATATTTACAATATTTAAGTTCTTTTATTGTCCCTTCATACCACATTTTTAAATCTCTTGAAACATCAACAATATCTCCTGCTTTAAATTTTAAAGAGCTATTTGTTTTTTGCATTGCATCTGCATCTTGTAATTCTTTAGGTGATAACCACTTATCTCTACTAGAATCTGTTTTGTCAAAATGAATTCTAAATTCGCCTCTTTTATTTGGCCCTGAGATAATTTCAGCTTCTACAAGCTTTCCACCATAAGGAGCTAAAACTTTTTTACCAACACTAAAACTTCCAGAAATAGCACTAGTTGAAGTTAATAAAATAAAAGAACTTATAATAAAAGAAATTAATTTTTTTTTCATAAACCTTACCAAAAATTATTTTTACCTGAATTATACAACAGAATTTTATTAGATTTTTTATTTTTAATTACAATAGAATTAACGTATTACTTATAAAATTGATTTAAAAAATAATTCTTTATAGTTTATAATAAAATAATATTATTAGAATAATTTTATATTCCAAAGAAAAAATACTTTTAAATATAATGCACTCATATAACAGTAATGGCAGGCGTAAAGCAACTGCCACTACTGTTTATTCGTTATCTTGAAAAAAATTAAAATGGTAACTAACAAAAACTTGTACGGATCGTGATTTAGTGCCTATCTTACAAGTTTTTGTGATGCTCTAATATATTTAGATTATGAAATATACATTT
>JBBTGK010000108.1:0-8544 GCA_038060635.1 Cyanobacteriota bacterium
TCTATCATAGCTAAAGCAATACGATCCTTGATACTAGCTCCAGGATTATTTCTTTCTAATTTTACCCAAACATCATGATTAGCTGGATAAATGCTGTTTAATTTTAAGTGAGGTGTATTACCTATACTTTCAAGAATATTATTTAATTTCATTTTTTTTCCTTTTTTAAATATGAAATAGTAGTTCTGAATCAGTTGGTTTTTTTATAGTTACAGTAGCTTTATAATAAACAACAGAGTAAGGTTCAAGACTTTTTGTAATCCAGACATTTCCTCCTATTGTGCTATCATGTCCTATTACAGTATCTCCACCCAAAATAGTTGCATTTGAATAAATTACTACATTATCTTCTATTGTAGGATGACGCTTTTTATTACTTAATTCTTTGTTTACTATAAGTGAGCCCAAAGTAACTCCCTGATAAATTTTTACATTTTTACCTATTTCACAAGTTTCACCTATAACAATACCTGTTCCATGATCAATAAAAAAAGGCGTTTTAATTTTAGCTCCTGGATGTATATCAATTCCTGTTTTAGAATGAGAATATTCGGAAATAAGTCTTGGTAAAATAGGAATCTCCATTTTAAAAAGAGCATTACATATTCTGTAAGCAGAAATTGCAAAAAAACCTGGATAACTTAGAATTATTTCTTCAAGACTTTTTGATGCAGGATCATTATCTAAAATAAGCTTTGCATCTTCTATAAGCTCTTTATAAATTTCTGGTAATTTATTAAAAAAACGAATAGATATTTCTTTAATATCAATTTTTTCATTGGAACATAAAGTTAATATTTCATTGAATAGCTGACAAATATTTTCAATGCTATTACAAGAAGTAATTTCACAATTTAATTTATCACTTCTTATGGGAAATAAAAACTGAATTAATTCTTCAAAAAATTCCACTGACTTTGCATGAATAGGAAGATGTGTATTTAATGAATTTAATTCCTGTAGTCGTTTAATTTCCTCGACAATTTCTTTCATAATAATTTATTTAAAAACTTATACTTTTTAATTTTCTGATTCAAAAGAAATTATATCTTAAAGTTTAGAAATAGAACAAAATATATTTAAATATTTCTGATAGAAAAGTTTTTAAAACGTTCCATACTAATGTATTTACACTGAAAATGTTTTTACCCCAACCTATCAAAACTTCTATATTGAATAGCTTCAGCTAAATGTTGAGCTTTTATATTTTCTGATCCATCTAAATCTGCAATAGTTCTTGATACTTTTAAAATTCTATCATTTCCTCTTGCACTTAAACCTAATTTATCAATAGCTTGTTTTAATAAATTTATTGATACTTCATCCAAAATGCAATATTTTCTTAAGTCTTTTGGTTTCATTTCTGAATTTGAATAAATACCAATATCTTTAAACCTATCATTTTGAATTTTTCTTGCTTTTATAACTCTTTCTCTAATACTATTTGATGATTCGGCTTTTCTTGTACTAATAACTTGATCATTTTTTAATCTAGGAACTTCAATATGCAAATCTATTCTATCTAAAAGAGGCCCTGATAATTTGTTTTTATATCTTTCTACTTGTGTTGGGCTACATACACAATTTTTTATTGTATCACCTCTATATCCACAAGGGCAAGGATTTAAAGCTGAAATTAGCATAAAATTTGCAGGATAAGTAATAGAAGTTAATGCTCTTGAAATAGTTATTTCCCTATCTTCTAGTGGCTGTCGCAAAATTTCTATTACATCTCTTTTAAATTCCAAAAGTTCATCGAGAAAAAGAACTCCATTATGTGAAAGAGATATTTCACCAGGTTTTGGGTTACTAGAGCCACCAACTAAACCTGCATGAGAAATAGAATGATGAGGGGATCTAAAGGGACGAGTAGTTATTAGCCCTTTTTTATTATTAAGTCCAATAACACTATATATTTTAGTTGTTTCTAATGATTCATCAAAAGTTAAAGGAGGTAAAATAGATGGTAAACGTCTTGCTAACATAGTTTTCCCAGATCCTGGAGGTCCCATTAAAAGTATATTATGATTACCTGCGGCTGCTACTTCTAAAGCTCTTTTTGTACTTTCTTGATATTTAACATCTTCAAAATCAATAGAATACTGAATTTTATCTATATCAAAACTTGTATTATTTTCAAAAGGAGTATGTTTTTCAGTATTTAAAATTATATCAATTGATTCTATTAGATTTTTTGCTCCAAATACTTTTATACCTTGAACGACTGAAGCTTCCTCTACATTTTCGTCTGGAACTATTATATATTCAAAACCTTTTTCTTTGGCTGCTATAACATAACATAAAACACCATTTATAGCTCTAATATTTCCATCTAAAGATAATTCACCGACTATAACAAATTTATTAAGGTTTTGTAGATCTATTTGCTCAGAACCAGCCAAAATTGCAATAGAAATAGGTAAATCAAAAATAGGGCCTTCTTTTTTTGTGTTTGCAGGAGCTAAATTAATTACTATTTTTTTTTGAGGAAAAGAGTAACCAGAATTTTTTATAGCAGATTTTACTCTTTCTTTACTTTCTTCTACCGATTTATCTGGTAAACCAACTATTATTACTGATGGCATTCCAAAACTAATATCAGTTTCTACATCTACAATATAGCCTGAAATACCTGCTAATGATGAACTGTAAGTTTTTACAATCATAAAATTAAGCCCTTCTTATTTTATTAAATCTAATATTAAGTACTAACAGTTTTTTTTATTTTTTGCAAGCTTTCTAAATATTAATTTTTTTGAATTAAAAATATTTTAATTATCTGAAAATAAGAATTAAGAAAAATTTGATTATGGTACCGGCGAGAATCGAACTCGCGACAACATGATTAAGAGTCAAGTGCTCTACCAACTGAGCTACGGAACCAGAAAAGAATACTCAATACTAACTTAGATATTATATTAAATCAAGTCTTTGAGGATATTAAGTATTTGAACATATAAAAACAAATTTTATGAATCTATTTATTTTAATTTTTATGATAAAATCTATAAGGTATTATTTTAAAATTTAAAGATTTTTAAGGATTAATTGTGTCAGATAATAAAGAAAATGTAATAATAATTGGTTCAGGTCCTGCTGGTCTTACAGCAGCAATATATTGTGCAAGAGCAAATCTTAGCCCTTTAGTAATAGAAGGTTATGGAGCTGGTGGACAATTAATGATAACAACTGATGTTGAAAATTATCCAGGATTTCCAGAAGGAATTATGGGACCAGATCTTATGATGAATTTTAGAGCTCAAGCAGAAAAATTTGAAACAAGATTTATAACTGAAGATGTAACTAAAGTTGATTTTTCTACAAAACCATTTACTGTTGAAATAGAAGATACAATTTTAAAAGCAGATTCTGTAATTATTTCTACTGGTGCATCTGCAAAACTTTTAGGTATAGAATCTGAAAAAAGATTAATGGGACATGGTGTGTCTGCTTGTGCTACATGTGATGGTTCTTTTTTTAGAAATAAAATAGTTTGTGTTGTTGGTGGTGGAGATACAGCAATGGAAGAAGCTAATTTTCTTACAAGATTTGCAACTAAAGTATATTTAATTCATAGAAGAGATAAATTTAGAGCTTCAAAAATAATGCAAGATAAAGTTGAAAAAAATCCTAAAGTAGAATTTATTATGGAAAGTGCGATAGAAGAAATTTTAGGTGATAAAAAAGTAACAGCAATAAAACTTAAAAACTTTGCTTCTAATGAAATAACAGAAATGCCAATGGATGGTGTTTTTATTGCTATTGGACATAACCCAAATACCAGCATTTTTAAAGGTATTTTAGACCTTGATGAAAACGGATATATAGTAACTCATGGAAAATCAGGAAGAACTAATATAGAAGGTGTATTTGCTTGTGGAGATGTTCAAGATCATGAATATAGACAAGCCATAACAGCTGCTGGAAGTGGTTGTATGTCGGCAATTGATGTAGAAAGATATTTAGAAACATTACACGGATAGGTTTTATCATGCCCATAATTGATTATGATGATGGTTCAAGAGTTCTTGATGGTGTTCCAATTTATTATCAAGGAGATACAAAAAGATGTGGTCATGCTTGTACTGCATCTGTTTTAGCCTATTTTGGTTATAACGTAACTTTTGAAGATATTATAGATCAAACATCTAATACAGCAGGTGCTTTGGGCATGAGCCTAGAACAAATTGTTTGGACAATAAGAAAATATGGTTTACAAGCAAGAACTTCTACAGGAAAGCTTCAAGATTTAAAAACTCAAATAAATAGAGGTTCTCCTATAATTGTTGCCTTTGACGAATTATCTATACAACATGTTGTTGTTGTTGTTGGATATAATGATGAAAAAGAGCTTATTTTTTATAATGATTCTGATGATGGATGTACAATAGAAGAGCCTTATTCTGATTTTATTCGAGCTTGGTCAAGAAAAAGAGCGAATTCTAGTGGTTTTTTTGATGGAAGTTTGGCAAATATGATGATTCAAATTTCTCGTTAATTTTAAGAAATTATTTTTTTTTAATTAAATGATAGTTTTATAAAAAAATATTTCTTGTTATTTCTAATATAATATTCTTAAGTAATATTTTACAGGGTTAAAAAAATGGAATTAAATTCTTTAATAAGTAAGGCTTTAGAAAATTCACAACTAAGAAGAGCTGCGGCAGCTGGTCTTACAGACAAGCTTTTGACTACTGATGGAGTAAAACTTTCTGCATCTGATCAAGGGTTTTCTGAAATAAGTGTTGAAGATTTAGCGAGTGTAATGAAATCTAAAAGACAAGCTTCTGCTTCTGATAACCTTTTTGTAGGAAATCATGGTTTAGAAGAAAAAGAAGATGATAAAAAAGTTAATTCAGTTGATTCTGGAAATTCATCTGTATCTGCAACAGTGTCTAAAACACAAAATAAAATACAAGAAATAAGCAAACATAGTGAAGAATTATTAGATAGAAGGTCAGAAATATTCGGCTCACTTAAATCTGTTCAAAGCAATCCTTTTTTAGCTAAATAGTTTTTTTCCTCCAAAAACAGTAAGAAGTAAAAAGTTAAAAGTAAAGAGATAAGAATATATGTTTTTTTCTCATAACTCATCACTTTTTACTTTTTACTAGTTGTAATAATATAAAAACAAATAAAACACCTAATAACCCTGATAAAGGTGAATTACCTCCACTCAAAAAAAGATAATCTTCTTTTATCTTAAAAAAATTAGTTATATTTACAACTGATATTATAAAAACCAAACTTGAATGAAAACCTATTGAGAAAAATAGCCCTTCCTTTTGATAAAATTTATTTAATAATCTTCCTAAAATAAAAATACCAATAAATGGTAAAATAATATTTTTTAAACCCAATGAAAAATTAAAAAAATGAGCTTGAGCATAAATATAAGCAGATATTAGATCTGCTTTAAAAAAACTAGTATCTTTTGATATATTATTAAAAATAAAATTCCTGAATAATAATTCTTCAATAATTCCAACAAACAAGCTGATAAAAATAAATTTATAGCTTGTTTCAAATAAAAAAATATAATCTAAATTACTATTAATAGAAATAAATCCTAAAATTATATTTATAAAAAAATAGAACGATAGAATTGAAAAACCATATAACCAACTTTTAAAAAAATTCGGTAGTTTATTTTTTTCAGAAAAGATTAATTTAAAATTTGTAGAGTCAACTAA
This sequence comes from Cyanobacteriota bacterium, assembly GCA_038060635.1. Classification (GTDB taxonomy): domain Bacteria; phylum Cyanobacteriota; class Sericytochromatia; order UBA7694; family JACMQJ01; genus JBBTGK01. Next base: position 5,694 of record JBBTGK010000108.1, read on the forward strand.
ATAAATATTAGATATTATTGAAATATATAAAAAAATAATATAAAACGTTTTTATTTTTTCTGATTGGTTTTCTTCTAAAAAAAAATCTAACAAAGAAATATCAGAAAATATTTTTATGAGAATAAAAGCAAATAAAAATTCTAAAATTAAAAAAACAAAAAACAGTGGGATTTTTTTTGAATTCAATTTTTAAACTAGATAATTATTTTCTAAAAACAGCTACAGGTGTTTTGTAATATTGATCTAATCTTACTTTAATTACTTCTCTTTTAGAACTAGAATTATGAATCATATATGGAACACCATTTTTAACTTCAGCTACCATTCCTACGTGTCCATAACCTTGTTTGTTACTTCTAGTAAAAAATACTACATCACCAGGTTTATAATCTATTTTAGTTGTTATTTGTTTAAAACCATTATCATAAGCTTTACTAAAACCTTTAGATTTAAGTTGTCTTGCTAATTCATTACATTCAGCTGAACTTATTCCCTCAAAACCAGGTGTTGTTTTTAACATTTGAGATACAGCATAAGCACAAGCTTTATTTCCGTAATCAAGAGAAGCTTGTCTATATTGTTTTCCAACTATTTTGTGTGCATTTTGAGCAAGTTCTTGAGATTTTGTTTTATCAGACCATAGAGAGCTAACTGAACCGCCTACATCGCCAAAAAAACTTCCAACACTTCCAATTACATTTTCTGTTTTTAATTTTGCAACATTGATAAAAGAATCATCGCCTTCTGCTTTTGCAGCCCATTCAGAATTATTATCATTATTATTTATATAATTTACTGCAAATTGTCTTAATTCATTTTTTATTCTATTATCAGGATATTTATTAATAAGGTTTATTGAAGTTTCATAATGACCTGAAGAAATCATTTCTTGAATTAAACTTTTGAACATTGAATTTCTATATAAAGGCGATGGTGTTGCATTTATTATCTTTGCAGCATCTGTAAAATTATCATCATCTAATACATCAATAAAAACATCTCTAAATTTAATTGATCTTTCATTAGTATCAGGTATTTTATTAATTTGAGCTATTTGTAAATCAGTTTGAACATGTTGAGCTTTATTGAAAAACTGATTAAAAGTGTTGCTAGATAATATTTTAGAATTATTTGTAGGGAAATTACCAGAATCAGCTTTATAAGTATGAGCCGTTACATTATTTTCAGAAGGGTTTTGAGGTCTATTTTGAACAGGAGCAGAAGCACTATTATTAATGTGTAGTGTATTTGAAATCCAATTTATTATTCCGCTCATTATTTATTACTTCTGAAATATAATAATATTATATGATTATAGTACTATCAATTGCAATACTTTCTTTTTTTAGGTTAAATTAAATATAACTTTTAGTTAACTATTTTGTCGTTGTCGAACTTCTTGATGAATTAATTGCACTAATAATAACTCCAGATGAAATGGCTGTTTTATATGCTATATCAACTATATCTTTAACTAAAGCAAATGTATCTGTTTTTTCTGCCTGTTGAGGAACTAGAATAGTATCACCAGGTTCTAATATTTCATTTTTTATATCATAGAACCATTTTCCTTGTCCAGAAATTACTCTACCACCAGCTTTTATAATATGTATTCTTCCACTATCACCATCAGAAGTTATTCCACCAGCAGAATCTAAATAATAACCTAAATTACTACCTGATTTATAAAGTATCGCTGTTTGATTAAAAACTTCTCCTTGAACAGAGATAAAAGGAACTTTTCTTGGTATAAACAAAGCGTCTCCTGGATCTAAAGCAATATTATTGTAACTTGTTTTAAATTTAGATAATTCATCTAATTCTATTACTAATCTACCTGTTACAGTAGCTTGTCTTAAATTATCCATAAGTTTTTTTCTATATTCATTTTTTTGTTCTTTTAAAGCAAGTTCTTGAGGGGAAACATATTTAGTAGAATCGGCATTTTGATCTATAGATGATAAATATATACTTTGTTCTAAATCTGACGCAAGTTTATTAATTTTTTCTTTTTGGATAGTTTTTACACTTTCTCTATAAAAAGAAGCTCCTTTTAGATAAGCATCATCTAAATATCCCCCAGCTCTTTCTATTACATCAGAAATTTTTTCATTTGGATATATTGTATATGTTCCTGGATATTTTACTTGCCCAGAGATACTAACAATTTTACCAATTTCTTTCCATGCAGGAATTTGTTTAACTAGTAATCTATCCATATCTTCTAATGTTATATTATTTGCAGGATCTCCTTCAATTGCTTTTTTTATACTTACATTTAATATTTTAAATTTTACATCTTTTCCATCAACATAATATCTTACAACTTCTGCAGAATCAAGATAAGCGGCTTTTGTCAAATTTCCTGAAATATTTATAAGATCTTTAACAGTCATTGTTTTACCTAAAGGATATTTGCCTGGTTTAGTAATTTCTCCATCTATATAAACAAATTTATCTGCATTTATATCTCTATTGCTATGAAAAATAATAAAATCTTCGTCTTTTAATTCTAAATTATCCTTAAAATTTCCATTTAAAACATCTTTTAAATTAACTGAAATATTTTTTTTATTTCCATAAACATCATCTCTTCTTATTATTTCAATTCTATCTAAATAGGTATCTTTTGTAATTCCACCTGCCAAAGAAATTACATCAATTAGTTTCATTCCTTTTACTATTGAATATTTGCCTGATTTAAATATTTCACCAGAAACTTCTACTTCAGAAACTCTTGTAAGCTCCCATTTTGAATAAATCATAATAGTATCATAAGATTGAAGATCAATATCTTTTTTACCTTTTATTACATCATCAAGATTAAACATAATAGTTAATGGTCTTAAAT
>JBBTGK010000109.1:0-6538 GCA_038060635.1 Cyanobacteriota bacterium
TCACCTGTTATTAGTAAATTAACTACATAACCACCTTCTTTTTTATTTTCTGTAGCTGAATATATAACACCTAATGGACTATCACTTAATATAGGTAAAAAACTTTGTCCTTTTGCGTCTTGCCAATATTTTTTTGCTTCGGGTTTAAAAAATACATGTGCTGTAAAATATGATCCCCATGATTGAGTATAAATAGCTTGTTGTTTTTTTTCTGGTAATTGTGGTTCAAATTGAAGTTCTGCTAATCGATAAAGAGGTATTGTACTAACAGCATATTTAGCTTTATAAGTATAATGTTTAAAACTAGAAGTATCCATTGCATCTATTTCTACAGAGTCTTTAAGATTTTTAAATCTCATAACCTGCATACCTAAACCAATATTTTCTCTTCCTATATTATCAGCTATTTTTTCTGTTAAAGTATCATTTCCGCCTTCTATTTCATGAGGAGCTTCAGTTTTACCAATAAACATGTGTAATTCTGAAATTCCATCTAATGCAGATATTGATTTCCAAGAAGTTCCTATTTCTGGTTCTACAATACATTTTAGAAAATGCTCTACTTTTTTTGGTAATTTACTTTTTTCTACCCAATCACCTAATGAAATCTCTTTTAATGACCATAAATATTTATCGAATTTTTTTTGTTTTATTTGATCTATATATTTATGTGTTTTTTCACTCCATTTTTTAAATTCGGCTTGTTCTTTTGGATTAAAAATAGATTTAATAAATTCTTCATCAGTATCTGAAAGATATTTTTGAGTTTTCCCTTGATAAATAAAACTTGAATAAGATTGAGAATCATGAGTTTTTATTCCAAGTTCTTTTATTAAGCCTAACAAAGGATTGCTATCCCAAAACTCTGCCAAACCAGCTTCAACATGAGTTTCATTATCATATTTGGCAGTTCTAGCTCTTCCTCCAACTCTTGTATTTAATTCAAGAACCTTATATTTTATGCCTGCTTTTTTTAATTTATATGCTGTTGTCAAACCTGAAAGCCCCGCCCCAACGATTACAACATCAGTTTTTTCATCTGCATTTAAAGCATTTGCACTCAGATCGGGGTTAAAAACAGAACTAAATATTGAAAAAGAAATTAAAACAGATGATAAAAATAGGTTTGCTTTCGATTTAATTTTAAGCATAAATTTCCTTTAATTTTAATTTTAAAAAACTAAATAAAATTATAAAAAATTAATTGATAAAATGGTAGTAGTAATGTGAATATTATTTTTTATTTTTTCATTAAATCTCTTTTATAAAAAAAAATCTAAGTATTTTTTATCTATAATTTTTTAAGTTAGCCTTTACACAATCATATTTAAACACGATATAATGATTCATTGTATTCAAAAATATTTTTAAGATAGCAAAATATGAAAAACCAAGAACCAAATTTAGATGAAGTTGAAAACCAAGAATGGTACGAATCTTATGAGTATATCATTCAAAGTAAAGGTGAAAAAAGAGCGGTAGAAGTTCTTAAAAACCTAGAAAACTATGCTTATCAATCAGGTATAAAAGTACCTTTTTCTGCAAATACGCCTTATGTAAATACAATTAAAACAAATGATCAAACTCCTTTTCCAGGTAGTATTTATACAGAAAAAAGAATAAAAAGTTTAATTAGATGGAATGCAATGTCAATCGTTGTAAAAGCCAATAAAGAAGAACATGGTATAGGTGGACATATTTCTACTTATGCTTCAGCAGCAACTTTATATGAAGTTGGTTTTAATCATTTTTTTAAGGCAAAAGATGAAAATGGAATAGGCGATATTATCTATTTTCAAGGTCATGCTGCCCCTGGTATCTATGCTAGAGCTTTTTTAGAAGGAAGAATAACTGAAGATAAATTAAAAAATTATAGAAGAGAGTTGAAAGAAGGTGGTGGATTATCATCTTATCCACATCCTTGGTTGATGCCAGATTTTTGGGAATTTCCTACTGTATCTATGGGACTTGGTCCGCTTATGGCTATTTATCAAGCAAGATTTAATAAATACATAGAAAATAGAGGTTTAAAAGATCTAAGTAATTGTAAAATTTGGGCTTTTTTGGGTGATGGTGAAACAGATGAACCAGAAACACTTGGAGCTATTTCTCTTGCAGCTAGAGAAAAATTAGATAATTTAATTTTTGTTATTAATTGTAATCTTCAAAGACTTGATGGTCCTGTAAGAGGAAATGGAAACATTGTACAAGAATTAGAAACTGTTTTTAAAGGTGCTGGTTGGAATGTTGTAAAAATACTTTGGGGTAGTGAATGGGATCATTTTTTAGCTTTAGATAAAGATGGTTTACTTGTAAAAAGAATGAATGAGCTTATTGATGGTGAGCAACAAAAATATGTAGTTGAAGGTGGAAAATATATCAGAGCCAAATTTTGGGGTAAATATCCTGAACTTCTTAAAATGGTTGAAAACTATAGTGATGAACAACTTGAACAAATGAGTTATGGTGGACATGATGCCGAAAAAGTTTATGCGGGATACAAAAATGCAATAGAAAATAAAGGAAGCCCTACAGTAATACTTGTAAGAACTGTAAAAGGTTATGGGTTTGGATCTTCAACTGAAGGAAAAAATATTACTCATCAACAAAAAACACTAAGTGATGAAGAAATTAAATTATTCAGAACAAGGTGTGGAATTCCTTTATCAGATGATGAAGTAGTTCAACTTCCCTTTTATAAACCAAATGAAGAAAGCTTAGAAATAAGATATATGAAAGAAAAAAGACTTTCTCTTGGTGGTTATTTGCCTTTACGTAAAGTAGCTAATGAACCTTTAACACTGCCTGATGATTCTTTTTTTGGTGAATTTTATAAAGGTACAAAAGGAAGAGAAATATCTACTACAATGGCTTTTGTTGCAATGCTAACAAAGTTATTAAAAGATAAAAATGTAGGAAAATATATTGTTCCTATTGTTCCAGATGAAGCAAGAACTTTTGGTATGGAATCTCTTTTTAGACAAATTGGTATCTATTCAAGTGTTGGTCAATTATATGAACCAGTTGATTCAGATAGTTTTCTTTATTATAAAGAATCAAAAAATGGTCAATTGCTTGAAGAAGGAATAACTGAAGCTGGTTCTATGTCGTCTTTTATAGCAGCAGGAACAGCTTATTCGACTCATAGAGTAAATACAATTCCATTTTTTATCTATTATTCTATGTTTGGTTTTCAAAGAATTGGTGATTTGGCATGGGCTGCTGGTGATATGAGATGTAAAGGGTTTTTATTAGGAGCTACCGCAGGAAGAACTACTTTAGCAGGGGAAGGATTACAACATCAAGATGGAAATAGTCATCTTTTGGCTTATACAGTTCCAAATATACTTTGTTATGACCCTGCTTATTCTTATGAATTAGCTGTAATAATTCAAGATGGTTTAAAAAGAATGTATAAAAACAATGAAAGCATTTTTTATTATATAACTGTAATGAATGAAAATTATGAAATGCCCGATATGCCAGAGGATTCTAAAGAAGGTATTTTGAAAGGTATTTATAAACTAAAAAAATCTGAAAAAACATCGAATTTAAAAGCTCATCTTTTAGGTAGTGGAACAATATTAAATGAAGTTTTAAAAGCAAAAGATATTTTAGAAGAAAAATATAATGTTTCTACTGATGTTTGGAGTGTTACAAGCTATAAACAACTTAGTATTGATATAATGGATACAGAAAGACATAATATGCTTAATCCTGAAGATCAAAGAAAATGCTATTTAGAAAAAATAACTGAAGGAGAAACAGGTGTTTTTACAGCTGCTTCTGATTATGTTCAATTATTGGCAGAATCTATTAGATCTTATATTCCCGGAACATTTAAAACATTAGGTACTTTTGGTTTTGGAAGAAGTGAAGGAAGAGCATCTTTAAGAGATTTTTTTGAAGTTGATGCAAAACATATTGTTTTGGGAACTCTTCAATCTTTGCATAAAGAGGGTAAAATAGATGTTTCTGTTTTAAAAACGGCAATAGAAGATTTAAAGATAAATGTAAATAAATTAAATCCTTTGTTTTCGTAATTTTTTATCTGTCTAAAAAGAGGACGTTTCATGAAACGTCCCTACAGAAACATTGGATTTTAACCTTGTATTTTTATAAAAAATATTTTTGATTTATTTATTAATAGTAACAAATTTTTCTATAATATTACCTGTTTCTAATTCTATTACTTCAACTTGCAATTTATTTTGTGATATATGAATATCTAAATAATGATCTTGTAAAAATTTGAATGGTTCTCCTTTTTTTCTAAAAGTTGGTTCTTTAGGAAAACAAATTTCATATTTTTCAATAAAATTAGGATCTTTAGTATTTTCTTCTCCATCTTTAACACAACCACCAATAGCTCTATCGCCCATCATTCCAGAAACAAAATAATGAGTTCCTTTATACATTTTATGAGCAAAAACATGTGCATCTCCACTTATAACGAGTGATACTGAATATTTTTCAAATAAATCTGTCAATATTTTACTTTGATTAAAAATAGGCCCATGACAAAGAATAATTATTGGTCTTTTATCTTTATTTTTTGTTCTAATTTCTTCCAATAAATTACTTAACCATTTATATTGAGCAATATCTTTTTTTTGATAAAAATTCTGTCCAATAAATTGAGGTGATTTATCTGGTTCTCTATATTCATCAGGACTATAAAGCGAAATTATGTGAGTATCTTTAATAATTGTATTATAATAAAATTCTAAGCCATTACCATCTTGTTTTACTCTATCCAAATATAATTTTTTTAAATGTGGTGTATTAACTAAAAAATTATAATATTTACCAAAATAAAATTCTTGATCTCCGCCTGTGGTAGGATAAAAAATATTCAAAAATTTACCCAAAAAATTTTGATAATAAGTATGATTAGGATCAAATCTTACAAAATCGCCTGCATGTAAAAGAGCATCAATTTTATCTTTTTTATCTGTATTCTCAATATCTCTCATTAAAACAGGTAAAGCCTCATTTAAATCTTTTAAATCTTCACCAGATCGCTTTACAACTCCTTCTTCATCTCCCCATGCAATAAAATGTGCGGGAGTATTATCTTGTGCATAAGAAATTAACGGACAATTTATTATTATTGATGTTATTAAGGTATATATTATTTTTTTCATTTTAAGAGCCAAAAAATTTAAATAAAGTATTATTATACTCAAAGAAAATCGTTTTGCGAAAAATAATTAACTCTAAGTTTAAATTAGAAAGATTCTTATCTTCTTACTTTTCACTTTTTACTTTTCACTAAGTATAGAGCTAAAATATATCAGAAAAAAAATGATTTTGCTATTAAGAATATTATAATTGTTTTTAAGTTATTTTTCTAATCACTTGGTTTAACTGCTTCAAAAGCATCTGTTATTTGTTGATTAATTACATTATAAATTTCAATATAATCAATTTTAAATTCTTCAAGTAAAACTAATAATTTTTCATTATTATTATTTATTTCTTCTGCATATAATTCATTAATTTTATAAATATTACCATCATTTTTAATAAAAATACCTTGTTTTACACCTAATTCTCTTATAATATTAGAAATAAAAGCTTCTGGAAAAGAGTTACTATTACCTTCAAAAAAACTTTTAATGATATTTTTATATGAATGATAGACTTGATTAATATCATTAGATAATTTTTTATTAACTATTTCAAGTATTTTTGATTCTAAGGTATTTTCTAAATAAGACTCTAGTTTTTTATCTGTATTAAAGAAAAAATATTCAATTTTATCTGATTTACTTTTAATTTTATAAGAAAAAAAATAAGTAGAAACGATTGACTTTTTTATGCTTAAATATCCATTATTTATAAGAAATATAATTGTAATAATTAAAACTTCTCTAGCATTTTCATGATTAACATAAGATGTTCTAGCTTCTGAAAAATTTCTTAATATTTTTATTACTTCTATTATAGATTTATTTTTAGGTTGAAGAGGACTAGATTCTTTTATTATAGAATAACTAGGTGCAATATTCATATCAATATTTTTAATTTCTATTTTAATTTCTTCTATATTTGCATAATGAGTTCCACCAACACAAAAACCAAAAAGATAAAAATATGTTATTGTTTCAGTTTCTTTAAATACAATTTCAGTTTTTCCAAAAAGTAAAAGCATTCCTAATAAAAATAAAAATATATCAATACTATAAAATGGAATTAAAACTAATATTAAAACTATACTTTCAAAAATTCTACTTAAATTTATAACTGTCAAAAAAAGAGATAAAAATAGAAACATGAAAAGGCTTATAGTTACAAGAACTATACCAGAAAGAAGATAGCCTTTAACTGATACATTTTTTATAAAAATAGTTTCTTCTTTTTTTTCCATTATTTCATTATTTCATTATTTTAACATTATATCTATTAACAATATTGTAACAAAAAATCAACTTATACAAAAATTAATTTATTATTTTAGTAAAATTTTGAGATTTGGGACTGTACATATTTAAAATTTAGGTTATGATATAAATAAGTTATCTTTACTTAAAAG
>JBBTGK010000110.1:0-20548 GCA_038060635.1 Cyanobacteriota bacterium
CGTTGATGATTTGAACGGTTTAATCAGATAATTTCTTAAGCTAATAAAAAGCCCCCTCAAAAGGGCTTTTTTTTATTTTTAGGAATTTACTTAAAATAGATTACATATAAAGAAAAAAATTAACATACCTAGCTCTAATATATAAGTTTTTTGTAATATTTTTGTCAAAATTAATTATTTGATAATTAAAATAATTTTTAATATGAAAAAAATACATTTATCATATTGATTTAAATGTATAATATATAAAATTACTACAATTTATTATTAATACTTTTTTGGTGATTTTGTAATATATTATATTTTAATACAATTTAAGTGCAAAACTTATTTGTAGAAGTTTGATAACCTTTTAAAGATACTGAAATGGAAAAAATTATTAATGTAACAGTTCCAAATCTCCCTAATATAGATGAATATATAGAATATATTAGAGGTATATGGGATCGTAATCATCTTACTAACCAAGGCCCCCTTGTTTTAGAGCTTCAAGAAAAACTTAAGAAATATTTAGGTGCTAAACACTTGTTTTATGTTTCTAATGGAACTATTGCATTGCAAATAGCAATAAAAGTTTTAGGATTAAAAGGGGATATAATTACAACGCCTTTCTCTTATGTTGCAACAACTTCATCAATTGTTTGGGAAAATTGTAACCCAATATTTACTGATATTAATAATGAATCATTAACTATTGATTATAAAAAAATTGAAAAAGCTATAACTTCAAATACAAAAGCTATTTTAGCAACTCATGTTTATGGAAATCCTTGTGATATAGAAAAAATAAAAATAATAGCTGATAAATATAATTTATATGTTATATATGATGCAGCTCATTCTTTTGGCGTTAAATATAATGATCAAAGTTTATGTAATTTTGGTGATATATCCACATTAAGTTTTCATGCCACAAAACTATTTCATACTATTGAAGGTGGTGCTATTGTAACTAATGATGATAATTTTGCAGAAAAAATATCTTATTATATGAATTTTGGTCATAAAGGACATGATGATTTTTATGGGCTGGGTATAAATGGAAAAAACTCTGAATTTCATGCAGCTATGGGATTATGTAATTTAAAAACGATTGATAATACAATCAAAGTAAGAAGTAAACTTACTAGTTTTTATGATAAAAATCTTTTCCCAAATACAAAAATCACTAAACCTAAAATAACAGAAAATACTCTTTATAACTATGGCTACTACCCTATTGTGTTTGAAAATGAAAACACTCTTTTAGCTATAAAAGATATTTTAAATAAAAATAATATATTCCCTAGACGTTACTTTTTTCCATCTTTAACAAATTTACCTTATATAGATAAAATATTTGATACACCTATTTCTGAATCTATTTCTAGAAGAGTTTTATGTTTACCACTTTATAATGAATTAGAATCTATTTCAATAGAGAGAATTTGTAAAATTATATTAGAATCATTAAATTAAAATATTATAGGATCTTTTATGAAAATAGCTATAATGCAACCTTACTTATTTCCTTATATAGGTTACTTTCAACTTATAAATTCTGTAGATAAATTCATATTTTTTGATGATGTAAATTTTATAAAAAAAGGTTGGATTAATAGAAATAATTTATTATTAAATAATGATAGTTTTTTATTTACTATTCCATTAATTAAACCCAGCCAAAATAAATTAATTAATGAAACATATATTTTAGATGAGAATGCTTGGAAAATAAATCTATTAAAAACGATAAAAACTTCTTATCAAAAAGCACCTTTTTTCGAAATTATTTTTCCTGTACTTGAAAATACATTTAATTCTAAAATGGGTAAAATATCAGATTTAGCTATACTAAGTATTTTAACAGTATGTAAATATTTAAATATAGAAAAAAAATTTGATTCTTCTTCAAAATATAATAATAAAGAACTAAAAGCTCAAGAAAGGATAATAGATTTATGCTTAATAAATAAAGCAACAGAATATATTAATCCCATCGGTGGTATTAATTTATATAATAAAAATGATTTTAAAAAAAATGAAATAGAATTGTATTTTATAAAAACAAAAGAAATAAAATATATCCAATTCAATAAAAATTTTATACCAAATTTGTCTATTATAGATCTACTAATGTTCGTTGAAAAATCGGAAATAAGAAAACTTTTAGATGAAAATGAGCTCTTATAGTTATTTTATTGTTTAGTTAAAAACAGTTTTTTATTTTTTTTCTCTATACTTTTATACGTTTATTATAATTTACGTTTTTTAAAAATAAAAGACTTGTTTTCAAAATTTTTAAGCCCATAAAACAAACCATAAGTCTGAAAATCAAAGAGATCAAAGCCAAGTTTATCCATAACATGTAACAAATCTGAATCAGTAATTCCCCATTGCCAAATATTATGAAGATCTCTTTGAATTCTTTTATAATATTCAATGTAAGTAAAAAAATTTTTGAACAGATCTTTATAATATCCTTCATTTTTATTATCATTAGGAATATTATTATAATATTCTTCTTCGCCTAAATCGAATAATCTTATAGATATTTTTGATTTTGTATATTGTGGATTATATATAAGTATATAATCAGAAATTTCAGAATACATTTGTAAAACTCTATACCAATCAGGAGAGACTTGGTGTAAAAGAACATCAAATAAAATAACCAAATCTACATTACCAATTTTATTATAAATAACATCTTTTTCTGCAAAATTATCATTAATTATTTCTATCTTAGAATATTTTCTACATACCTCTATTGCATTTTCATTCCAATTTGTATCAATCATAACAAGTCTATTTACAAAGGGTTTAGTTTCAGCTATATATCTACTATAAACACCATCAACTCCATATACACAACCTGCTTCTGCAACACTTTTTATATTAAAATTATCAAAACAAGTATCAATTAAATTTTTTTTATAAATTACCATGTTATTTAGAATCATAAAAAACCTACTAAATATAAAATATTATTTTTTTTTGTTAAAATTACTTAAAACATTGCACATTATATATTAAAAAAATTATAAAATATATTAATTTTTTAAGACTTATTTATCTATAAAAAGAAGCCCTTAAAAATAATTTTAATATACAATAACTTTGATATATTAATTAAAAATAATAATTAATTGTGGATTATACTGAGTTAAATAGAATTTTAATGTTATATTTTTGATTATTTAGACTTATTTTAGTAAATATCTTAAATTAAAGCTATATTTTAAATATATTTAATACAAAATATAGCTTCAGATATTTTTATTCTATGATTTTTAAAAAGTGTTGAAGGTCTTGAATATAGTATATAATTAATTAATTATAGAAAATAAATCCCAGAGTACTGGGCCCTGTTTGTATTAACACCAAAGCAAAGCTTTGGAAACAAAATGAAATTTTGTTAACCCCGAAGCAGAGCTTCGTGGTATTCTTAATAAAATAAAAAAATTGTTTGATTATTTTTAGACAAATTGTGAGTGTTTTATGGAAAATAAAGTTTATAGTTTAATTGCTGATGTTTTGGGGATATCTAAAGATAAAATTAATGATTCTTTAGAAATGAAAGATATAGAGAGTTGGGATTCACTCAGACATATGGAATTGATAACAAGTATAGAAAATTTTTTTTCAATTGAATTAAATATTGATGAAATATTAAAAATGAATAGTATTAAAGGAATAATAAAAGTATTAGAAGAAAAAAATTTAAATTAAATTTATATATTTTTTTTAATTTTTAGAGGTAATTTCAAATATGTGTATTAATAAAAAAGTAGTATTAATTACTGGTGGAGCAAATGGAATAGGAAAAGAAATAGCAATTACTTTATTAGAAAAAAACTATACTACTCTAGTTTTTGATATTAATGAGCAAAAATTAGCTGATTTAAAAATTGAATTTCCTAACATAAATACTTTTACTTGCGATGTTTCAGATTATAAAAAAGTTGAAACTAGAATTAATGAAGTTTTTGATTTATTCGGTAAAATCGATATTTTGATAAATAATGCAGGAATTATACATAATGAACCATTAGTAAAACTTTCAAGTAATGGAATTCATAAACATTCTCTTGAAAATTGGAATAAAGTCATTTCAGTAAATTTAGATTCTGTTTTTAATATGACATCTAATGTTGTTGAAAAAATGATATTAAAAAGAACTAAGGGATTAATAATAAATATAAGCTCTATAAGTGCCAATGGTAACGCAGGACAAACAGTTTATTCTGCAACAAAAGCTGCTGTTAATGCTTTAACTTTTACATGGGCAAAGGAGTTGGGTATTATGGGAATAAGAGTTATTTCTATTTCACCAGGTTTTATTGACATAAACTCAACACATATTAGTTTAGAAGAAGAAAAGAAAAAAGAAATCATCAAAAAAATACCACTAAGAAGATTGGGAAAATTAAAAAATATAGTTGAAACAGTACTTTTTTCTATTGAAAACGATTATTTTACTGGAAAAGTAATTGAAATAGATGGTGGTATAGAACTTTAACTCAAATGTATTTTACTATAAGAGTCAGCTAAATCATTTTCGCCTATTTCTCTAAGACAAGTAACAAAATCTTTAATATTATCTTTATTATATTCACCTTTTTCTATAATACTTGATAATATCTCAGTTGATTCTTGAAAATTGCCTAATTCCATAAGTATTTTATATAATATATTATTTATTTTTATGTCATCATGAAACATTGAATACATTACTCTAGAAAAATATTCAGCATTCTTAAAATCTTTTTTATCATAATAATCTAAAATATTTTTATATTTTTCATCATATAAGTATTCATCCTCGATAGTCGCATAAATTACAGTTTCTTCAGAATGAATTGTATAATGATCTACAAAGATCTTATAACTAGGTTCTAGCGATTTTATAAAATTTGATATAGTAATAAAATCATCTATTTTATGATATGCAGATATTGCTAATTTTGGTTTAAATTTTTTGATAGTTTCACTTGCACCAATAAGTGCAGGTATTTCAGCTCCTTCAATATCCATTTTTATAAAATCTATTTTTTCTATATTTTTTTCTTTCACCAAATTATCAATAGATTGAGTTTTAACTTTTATAGAAGAAAATGGAGAATAATTATCTTTTAATTCTCTAGAACCAGGCCCTATAAGCTCTATATTTATTTCTTTGTATGGCTCATCAGATAGTGCATATTCTACTAGCTCTATATTCTCTGAAAAATCCTTATTTTTTTCAAAATTAACTTTACAAATTTCTATATGATCAGGAACAACTTCAAAAGAAAAAACTTTTCCAATTTTTCCAACACTAACAGAAAATCCCAAAGCTGTATCTCCAAAACAAGAGCCAGCATCTATTACATAATCACCGTATATAGGCATTATATAATAATTATTTCTTTGAAAATAATATTGTTTAACAAAATAAGAATAAATAACATTTCCTATTCCAGCATCTAAATCTATTTCCTGATTCATAAAAGGAACTAAAAATGATTTTAATTTTCCTGTAACAAAAAAAGATTTATCTGATGAAACTTCATTTGTAATAAAAGAATTAGCGATTGAAATATTTTTACTAGACATAAGTTCTTTATTTATTGGTATTTTTACATGTTTGTATCCCAAAGATCTAAAAAGCATTATATATTTTACAAGTTCTATAGATTCAGAATCATTTAGAAAAGAAATAAATTTCTCTATTTCTTCTCTGTTATTTAAAACCCATTTTAAATAATTACTTAATGAATCAAGATCTAAAGACTCATTTTTCCCATATCTATAAGTTTCCCAATTATTTTCTTCCCATTTATATGAGCAAATTATAAGTTTAGTAATAAAATCATCAAAAAAGTAAGTATTATTTGTCATTATTATATTTAACCAGTAAAAAAAATTTATATTCAATAAATAACAGTAAGGAATTATATCATTTTAAGAAAATTATATCAATAATTAAAAAAATAGACTTGACATACAAGTATTTTAGTTAGAAAATTGTAACTCTTATTTTTAATACGATTAAAAGATTTATGTATATTTATAATTTAGGTATGTTGTTTAATGATTTATCTAATAAAAAAGGAAAATCAAATGCTTTGTTTTTCTATGAATATAATTTATATATAACTTATGAAGATCTAAATAATAAATCTAATAAACTAGCAAATTTCTTTTTGTATAATAAAATAGAAAAAGAAGTTATTTTGATATTAGGTGATAAAAAACCAGAAACTTTTATATCAATATTAGCAAGTTTAAAATCAGGAAATACATATTCTATAATAGATCCAGAAAATCCAAATTATAGGTTTGATAAAATAATTGAAACTTGTAATCCTAGTCTTATAATTGGTGACAAAAAGTTTTATGATGAAAAAATAGATGTTCTATCCAATCATAAAAAAACTAAATATATAGATATCTATTCAAATGATTTTTTACTAGAATTAGATAAATTCTCAAATGAAAAACCATTAAAAATAAATGAAATACATGGTAATCATCCAGCATATATTATGTTTACATCAGGCTCTACTGGTACTCCAAAAGGTGCTGTGATGACACATAATAATATACTTAATTTTATTTCTTGGTCTAAAGAAGAGTTTAATATATCAGATAAAGATATTTTTACTAATGTAAACCCTTTATACTTTGATAACTCTGTTTTCGATATATATTCATCTATTTTTAATGGTGCAATGCTTGTTCCCATCTCTAAAGAGATCATAAATAATACAAAAAAATTAATAGATTTAATAGATATTTCTAAATGCTCTGTTTGGTTTTCTGTACCATCTCTTTTAATTTATTTACAAACTATGAAAGCTTTTGATCAAAATAATTTTCACTCTTTGAGAAAGATAATTTTTGGTGGTGAAGGATTTCCAAAAACTAAATTGAAGCGATTATTTGACTTATATAAAGAACGGATAGAATTTTATAATGTATATGGACCAACAGAATGCACTTGTATTTGTTCATCTTATAAAATAAGTGAATCAGATTTTAATAATCTTGATGGATTCCCTTCTTTAGGAAAACTAATAAATAATTTTGAAGGGGTAATTTTAGATGATGATTTGAAATTAGTCGAAGATAACAATATAGGAGAGCTTTATCTTATAGGGCCTAATGTTGGACTAGGTTATTATAATGATTTATTTAGAACAAATGAAAGGTTTATATCAAATCCGTACTCTAAATTTTTCAATGAAAAAATGTACAAAACAGGTGATTTAGTTAAATTTAATTCTACTGACCAAAAAATATATGTTTTAGGTAGGAAAGATAATCAAATTAAACACATGGGGTATAGAATAGAATTAGAGGAAATAGAAATTGCACTATCAAAAATAAAATATGTAGTTCAAGCATCTGTAATACATTCTAATAAAACAGGTTTTAGTAAAATAAAAGCATTTATAGAGGTAGAGAAAGATAATAAAATTGATATTGATAAAATAAAACAAGAAATATCTCTTTTAATACCGATTTATATGATTCCCACAGATTTTATTATTATTGATGAAATACCTAAAAATGCAAATGGGAAAATAGATAAAAACATTCTAAAGGAATTATAATAAAAATGAAAAAAATAGTAATATTTGGAATTGGAAAAATATCAGATGTTCTTTACTATCATCTAAAAAAATCTAATAAATTTGATATTGTTGCCTTCACAGTAGATTCGGAATATATAACTGTAGAAAATAAATTTTCACTACCAGTTGTGAGTTTTGAAAATATTGTAAATTTGTATCCTCCTAGTGAATTTGATATGTTTATATCAATCGGTTATCAAAATATGAATAAACTTAGAGAAAATAAATATAATAAAGCAAAAGAATTAGGCTATAACCTTGTAAATTATATAAGTCCTAATGCTGATAATGTTTCTAATATAGATATTGGAGAAAATTCTGTTATTTTAGGTAATTGTTCTCTAGAACCTTTTTCAAAAGTAGGTAATAATACTTTTATCTGGAGTAATAGTGTTATAGGTCATCATTCTCAAATTAAAGATAATTGTTTTATCTCTGCAAGTGTTAATATAGGAGGTTCATCAATAATAGAAGATAATTGTTTTATTGGTTTAAATTCTACAATAGGACATGAAATAAAATTAGATTCACAAACTTTTGTTGGAGCAGCTTCTGTTGTATTAAAAAATACAGAAAGTAAGAGCGTTTTTATTTCACCAGATACAAACAAATTTAGATTAGATTCTGAATCATTTTTAAAAATTAGTAAGTTAAAATGATATTATTCAATATTTAGTTTATTATAAAAATTTAAGATGTTACCATTAGCTCAAAAAGATTATTATTTAATTGAATTATTTTTAAAAAGTAATTTGCATGTTCCTTTTCCATTAATAAATGCAGTTATTGATAAATCTCAGTTTGGTAAAATTTTTGTTGATTCTTTAGAAAATATAAATACGATATATGTAATAAATAAAATTGGTTTTTCACAGTTATTTTGTACTAAAAATAGTAATTTATATGACTTTTGCCTTTTTATAAAAAATTCAAAAGAAATTCCTGATTATATACATATTTATGATTCTCATGTTGATTTAGATTCTATTTTTAATAAAATAGAATTAGCGACTAAAAATAGAATTAGAACACAATTTAGATATAATAGTAAAAAAAATATTATCTCAGACAAAATTCATCCTAATTTTTCTATAAAAAATATTGATCAAATTAATTTCAATGATTTAGATGTATTCAAATTAGATTTAGAAAATAGATTTTGGAACTCTAAAAAAGATTTTCTTGAAAACTCTTATGCTTTATGCATAGTAAATAATAAATTTGAACCTATTTCAATATGTTATAGTGCCTGTGTTTCTAATAATATTTCAGAAGTAGATATTGCAACACTTGAAAATTATAGAGGAAATAAATTAGGCAAAATATTAACAGAACATTTTATAAATAATCTAATATCAAAAAATATAAAAACCAATTGGGATTGCTTTAATGATAATATACCTTCATTCAAAATTGCATCGGATTTGGGTTTTGAAAAAATAAAAGAATATAATTTTTTGTCAATTTATAATAAAGGTAAATATGAAGAAAAAAGAATCTGATAATTATGTTTGTCCTTCTTCACTTAAAAAACTAAATTTAGAAATATTTAAGGAAGAAAATGATGTTGTCATTGAAGGTATTTTAGTTTCTGAAGATAAAATAATTTTCCCAATAAAAAAAGGAATTCCTGATCTAACTTGGCCTCAAGAATTGCAAAAAATTGATGAAGAAACTAGAAAAGCTTATGATAAATTAGCAATAGATTATGATAAATATGCATCTATACCTTTTCAAACATATAATTGCGATGAAATCTTAGTAAGACAAAAAATGATAGAACAACTAAATATAAAAACAGGAGATAATATTTTAGAAGTAGGTTGTGGTGATGGAAGAGGCTCCGAACAAATAGCCGAAAAATTAAATAATTCAGGTAAATTATATTTACAAGAACTTTCACCTAGTTTCTTAAATAAAGCACTAGAAAGGTTGAAAAAATATGAAAAAAATATTGAAATAGAATATTCGGTTGCTAACGCTTGTTACCTATCATTTCCTGATAATTTTTTTGATGCGGCTCATCATTTTGGTGGTATAAATACTTTCTCTGATGTAAAACGAAGTTTATCAGAGCTTTCAAGGGTTGTAAAACCAGGTGGTAAAGTATTAGTAGGAGATGAAAGTATGGCTCCATGGTTAAGAGAAACTATGTTTGGAAAAATAATGATGAACTCTAATCCATTATTAAAATATGAGATTCCTCTTAAAGATATTCCTACAAATGCTAGAGATGTTAAATTAGAATGGATTATGATGGGTGCTTTTTTTATTTTAGAATTTACAGTAGGGGAAGGTGAACCTGAGGCTAATTATCATATAAATATACCGAGTGAGCGTGGTGTTAACCATTGGACTAGATTTTTTGGGAATCTAGAAGGCATTACTGACGAAACTAAAAAACTAGCTTATCAAGCTCAGAAAAAATCTGGTTTGAGTATGCATGAATGGTTAGATAAAATTGTAAAAGAAGAATCTGTTAAATTTTTGGATAAAGAGAATAATATTTAATGATAAAAAAAGAATTTATTTGGGAAAAACAAGGATTAATATTTGCACCTGATAATAATTTTGATTGGATGTCTGATTATGCTCAAAACCCATCTTCAATAATATTAAATGATAGAATTCGAGTTTTTTTTAATTGTAGACCTAAAAAAGACAAAAACGGATATTTTTCAAGTTATATTGCTTATGTTGATTTAGATATAAATAATTTATTTAGTATAATAAATATCAGTAAAAAACCACTTCTAGAACATGGCTCTAAAGGGTGTTTTGATGAACATGGAACAATGTGTGGGAATGTTGTAGAATATAAAAATAACTACTATATGTATTATGTTGGTTGGCAAAGATTACAAAGTGTTCCATATACTCATTCGATTGGGTTAGCAATAAGTAAAGATAATTGTGATAATTTTGAAAAAATTGGTAAGGGGCCTGTTATATCTAAAACAGTAAATGAGCCTTTTCTACAAAATAGTCCTTTTATTTCAATAATAAATAAAAAATTTCAGATGTGGTATAGCTCAGGATTAGAATGGGTTGAAGAAAATAATAAAGATGAATCAATATATTTGATTATGCATTCAGAATCTGAAGATGGAATTAATTGGCAAAGAAATGGAGTACCTATAATAGAAACTGTTGTAGATTTTGAAACTCAAACAAACCCATCTGTAATAGAAATTGATGGAATATATCATATGTGGTTTTGTTATAGACATGGAAAAGATTTTAGAAATAAAAATAGAGGTTATAAAATAGGTTATGCTTATTCAGAAGATTTAATTAACTGGAAAAGAGATGATAAATTAGGGGCTAATATACCTCTATCAGAAAAAGGTTGGGATAGTGAAATGCTTTGTTATCCTTATGTTATTGAATATAATAAAAATATTTTAATGTTTTATAGTGGAAATTTTTTTGGTAGGGATGGTTTTGGATATGCTATCTTAAAGGATTATAAATGAAAAGTGTAGAGCAAACTTATAGTAATTTTCATATAAATAAGGAATCAATGCATCTATATCCTACAGAGTGGGTTATAAGAACAATGTTAGGTAAATATCCTAATATGAAAATAGATGAAGAAAAATATTTAAATGCAAAAGTTTTAGATATGGGATTTGGGGATGCAAGGAATATGCCTCTTCTAAATAATATTGGTTTAGATATTTATGGCGTTGAAATAACAGATGATATAATAAAATTGGCAAAAAAAAGATTAAATAATTTGAACATAAATGCAACTCTAAAAGTTGGTAAAAATACAAATATTCCATTTGAAGACTCTTTCTTTGATATAATTTTATCAAGTGCCTCTTGTTATTATTTAGATGATAATACTTCATTTGAAGATAATATAAAAGAATATTTAAGAGTGCTAAAAAAAGATGGTATATTAATAGCTAATTTTCCAGAGAAAAGTAAAAATTTTATATGCCAAAATTCGATTGATTTAGGTAATGGTAATATAATTATAAAAAACGACATTTTTAACCTTAGAAATGGATATACATTCAGAGTTTTTGAAAATGAAGAAGAAATAAAAAATTATTTTGATACCTATTTTTATAATATATCAACAGGTTATGGTATAGACGACTATTATGGATTAGTAATAAGTCAATTTTTTATGGTTGCTTACAAAAAATAATTATCTAAATAAATTCCTTTGATTTTTCATAGTATTCTTTAGAGGTATCAATATCACCAATTTTTTCTAAACATAATGCTATATTTAGTGATATTTCTTTGTTTATCTCAAAAAAATCTAAGCAGTCGGACAATGTATCGATTGCTTCATCATATTTTTCTTGTTTCATTTGAGAATTGCTTAAATTTAAGTAATATATATATGTATTAGGAAAACAGATTTTTAGATCTTTATACAAAATTTCAGCTTCAATATAGTTTCCATTATTTAGATAAATATTTGCTTTTTCTATTAATATATTAAAATTTACTTTTTTATGAGCTATATATAAAATAAATTCTTTTATAATTCCATATCTTTCTAAATTATCAATATTAAATAAATTATTATCGTATTCATCTATTTTAAATCCTATTTCAATAAGTTTATCTTTAATAATTAATTCTTTTTTATCTTTAGGTATTGCAAAAATTAGGTAGCTATCATTTTTTAATATTCTGTATAATTCTTTAATTAACTCATCATTAAATAATAAAGGTTTTAAGAAATCAGAATATATAATAGAATCATAATTGTTATTCTCATAATTTTTTAGTTCGAGTATATTACTTTTATTCTCATCATCATTATTTTCAATAGCTAAATTTTGATATTTATAATCAAATTTATTTGATGATTTTATATAGCTACCTAAATTAATTAATTCGGAATAGTTAGATAGTTGTAGAATTTTTAGTTTATTTGTATTTGTATGATTTTTTATAAGATTTTTTATATAAAAGGCATATAATCGATCTTTTTCTGATGATTTACAATTAGAGCAATTGTTATACAAAAAATTTTCTACATAATTTTCACAAACTATGCAAAAGAAACATTCTTTTTCTACATTAAATACAATTTTTTCTAGTTCTTGTATAATATTTAAAAAAGATTCTTTTTGTTCATTGTTTAGATTAAGTTCCTTTAATAGAAATCTAAAAACACCTAAAATACCAGCTGATGAGATTAAATAATCTTTTTTACTTTTTAAAAAACCAAGTTTTGGTAATTCATATAGCATGTGATACCAATGTTTAGTGCAAACATACTTTACATTAGTAGAACTTTGAGATTGATTTCCATGGATTCTAAAAGAGCTTAATGTTTCATATATATATATTGCATTTCCTTTTATTAATAAATTAAACCACATGGTCATATCGCCATTACCAAGAATTTCTTTACCATTTATAGAAAAAAGATTTGGTTTATTTATTTCGAGTAATTTTTTAGGAAACATAACTGTTGTTGGTTCTCCAATAAAGTTTGTTAGTGTTGTCATCATCAAATTACCAGTTTCTATTCCATCAAGTAAGGAATAACCATTGTTTGTTAATTTTATGTTTGGTATTTTTGTAGATAAATCATCATCTAAAATATTTCCATTCTCATCTATTTTTTGTCTTTTACTTGTTACTAATGAGATTTTTTCTCCATATTTTTCAAAAAAATAAATCATTTTTTCTACACATTCTGGAAATAGAATATCATCATCATTCAAAAATTTTATATATTCACCTTTTGCAAGTTCAAAACATTTTAGATAATTTAAACCTTCGCCTAAATTTTTTTCATTTTTTATATATCTAATTTTTTTGTAATTATTATGTCCCGAAAAAGAATCAATTATATCTTTTATTTGTGATGAATAAGAATCATCACAAATAATTATTTCTAAGAATTCATAAGTTTGTTCTAATGCACTAAAAATACATTCTCTATAAAAATCATATCTATATGTAGGTATAAGAATAGAAACTAAACTATTTTTTTTATAATCAGATAACATTATTTATTACTTTTATTAAGAACAGGAATATAATTTTATTATTATATCAATAATATTATGGATTTCTAACTAATCTAAAACCTGTTACAAATAATTTATTTTCAGGTTTACTTTTCATTCTTGCAAAATTTGTAGCAAGAGCTTTTTCATAAGCCCAACCACCACCACGTAATACACGTCTAGTTTCAATTTTTGAATTAAAAGGATTATCTTTCGGTGAGTTAGAATAAAAAGTATCAGAGTACCAATCATTGCACCATTCATAAACATTCCCGTTCATATCAAAAATGCCCAATTCATTAGGTTTTTTTGTACCAGATTTATTTGTTTGAGTTGCATTTTCATTATACCAAGCAACATCGTCAATTGAATTACTTCCAGAAAAATTAGTTCCTTTTGATTTATTGCCACCTCTTGCTGCAAATTCCCATTCTGCTTCAGTAGGTAGGCGATATCCTTTAACTTTTGTAATATCAGTTGTTATATTTCCATTTTCATCTAATAAGTTACCATTAGAATCATAAGAAACAGGTAACCCTTCAACTTTACTAATTACATTACAAATTTTTATAGAATCATTCCAAGAAAACGTATCTAGTGGAAGTTCAGTTCCCTTAAAAGTTGAACTACTAATTCCAATTGCTTCTTCCATTTCTTTTTGAGTTACTTCATGTTTTCCAATATAAAAATTACTTAATGAAACCTTATGTACAGGAAACTCATCTTTTTTGCCAGATCCTAATATATTTCCCATGCTGAATGTACCACCTTCAACATAAACTAAACTATGCTTTTCTATTGAAAGTTCTAGATCTTTTTTTATTTTTTCAGCTTTTCTGATAGCTTCTTCTTTTTCTTCTTTTATTCTATTTTCTTCTTGTATTTTCTTTTCTTCCGCAAATTTCTTTTCTTTATCTAAAAGTTCTTTTTCTTTAATTTTTAATGCTTCTTCTTGTATTTTTTTTTCAAGTTCTTTCTTTTTTTTATCTTCTTCTAGTTTTTTTGTATTTTTTAAAGTTCCATCAGTATTTATTAAATCCTTACACATAGGAAGAATTTTTTTTCCTGATATATTATAATATTCAAGACATTTTTTTTGTAAAATATCACTATCTGTTTCTGAAATAGCTGAATTAACATAAAAAAAAGAAGCTGTGATTGAAAGTAAAAGAGATATAAACTTTTTATTCATATAAAACCAAATATTTTTTATTATAAAATAAACAATAAATTAAACAGTAGTATATTAACATAAAGGTGTGTACATTGTAATAAAATTAAGTAAAATTATTATTTCATCTATAATAAATATTATTAAAAAAATAAATCGTAAGCAAAAAATTGTTATAATAATTTCTATTTTATATACTTAAAAGGTAATATTTAATGAAAAAAAATATTTTCACATTGTCTTTTTTACTAGCTTTATCCATTACTAACTCATCTTATGCTGCTGATTTAGAAGAAGATCTTTTAGATATTCCTATAAACCTTAGATCAACCGTTGCTTCTAAAAACGTGTTAAGTTTGAAAAAAGCACCAGGTATAATTACTATTCTTACAGATGAAGATATTTTAAAATCAGGTGTAAGAGACTTACAAGAACTTTTAAATCTTGTTCCTGGTTTTATATTTAACACTGATGTACAAGGTGTTGTAAGCACTGGTTTTAGAGGTATATGGGCAGAAGAAGGTAGATGTTTAGTTATTATTGATGGTCAAGAAATGAATGACATTTTATGGCCTACAATTGTTTTTGGGAATCATTTCCCTGTTCATCAGATAAAAAAAGTTGAAATACTTAGAGGCCCTGGATCTGCTATATACGGGGGACAAGCAGAATTAGCTGTTATAAACATAACTACAAAAACTGGTAAAGATATGAATGGTTTATCTGCAAAAATAAATGCAGGCTCTATATTTAATGATTTTAATGCTTTTACAAAAAGAAATTTAAATATTTCTTATGGTCAACAATTTGGTGATTTGGATGTTTCTTTTCATGGAACAGTTGGTAGAGGAAATTTAAGTGATAAAACATTTACAGATTTTTATAATCAATCTTATAGTATGAAAGGGAATTCTGAAAATAATCCATTATTTATGAATTTAGGTTTATCTTTTAAAGATTTTTCAGCAAGATTTATTTCTGATATTTATAGAAGAACTTATAGAGATGGTCTTGCAAATATAATTCCAGATTCTATTGGTGCTGTACCAATAAATCATGATGGTTATTATGCTGAATTAAAATATGATTTTAAACCAACTTCAAATTTTACTCTTACACCAAAATTGAATTATAAAAGACAATTTCCATGGCAAACAGATAACCAACAAGCTCGTAAATTAGCTGAAACAAAAGGCTTTGAAGCTAATTTTATAGATAAAATGGTTGAAAGAACAACAGGAAATTTAACAGCTAATTGGGATATAACCAAAGATATAAATTTAATTACTGGCGGTGAGTTTTATAGTGATTATGCAAAATCATTAGATCCTCTAAGTTCAAATTTTGGAAAAGATAAAAAACAAGATTCTATTAGATATAATAATATGGCTGGTTTTGCCCAAGCATTGTATAAAAATAAATTTTTTAATTTAACTTTAGGTTCAAGAGTTGAAAATCATAGTGAATATGGCTTATCATTTGTTCCTAGAGCTGCTATAACAGGTAATTATGAAGCTTTTCATGCTAAATTATTATACAGTAAAGCTTTTAGATCACCAGGAATTCAAAATATTATAAATTTTGATCCAGAATTTAGTAAAAGTAAAAATATCAAGCCTGAAAATGCTACTGTTTCAGAAATTGAACTTGGTTATGATATAACTCCTAATATGGAGATAAATGCAAACTTATTTGATACTAATATTCAAGATCCAATTATTTATTTTACGGATAAAGTTAATGCTTATGATGCTTATGATAACTTTGAAAGAACTGGTAGTAGAGGTTTTGAGCTTGAGTATAAAATAAAAGATGAAAAAATAGGATATGCTAATTTAACTTATTCTTTTAACATGGCTAATGAAAATAAAGTTGATGTTTATGCTGTTCCATCAAGAAAAGATATATTATTAGGATTTCCTTTTCATAAAGTTACCTTAAATACAAGTTTAAATCTTTTTGATAATTTATCTATAAATCCATCTTTGGTGTTTATCGGAAATAGATTTGGATATAATTCGGCTGATAAAGATGGAAAGCCTGTAGTAAAAGAATTTGCACCTAATTTTTTAGTTAATTTGAATTTATTATATAAAAACTTATTTATTAAAGGAATGGATGCAAGTTTAAGTGTTCATAATTTATTGAATGATACTTATTATTTTATTCAACCTTATGATGGTTTTCATGCACCATTACCAGGGGCATCAACTGAGATTTCTTTGAATCTTGGTTATAATTTTGATATTAAATAAGAAAGTTTAAGTAACCTGAGTTCGATAAATTTATCTTATCAAATCTAGTGATAATAGTTAATACAAAATAAAAAAGCTTCTTTCCAATCATTTTAATAAAATTAATTTATCTAGTGTTCTTGTTTTCAAGGGGCTGATTCGTAAATAAGAGTATTTACTCACCTTGTTCAATAAAGATATACATGTATACTCCTGAACAAGGGTGCTTTAGTCCCTTGTTTTTTGCTCTAATTTTACTTTGCTATTATAATTTTTTATCGAACTCAGGTTAAGTAAAATAATTCTTTTATTAATAGCTGTTTCTAATGGTAAAACAATAAAAAATCTTATAATTAAACAATACAAAGGGGAAAAAAGTATAGTTTCCATTTGATTTCCTAATTTGCTAGTATCTTCTAAATTGCCTAAAGTTAATATAAGTGCCATGATAAGAACAATAGAAGAAAAAGATAGTATATTTTTCCAAAAAGTGTTTAGAATAATTTTTTTATTTTCAAAAAAGTGTCTATCATTTTCTTTATTTGAATTTAAATCTTTTATTAAACCTAAAATATCTGAAATTTTAAAATTAACTAAAGTAAAAAAAACTGACCCTGTTAAAGTAATAATTATCGGGTTTTTAAAGTAATTCCAAATATTTTGATTTTTATAATCAAATAAAATAATTAAACTAATTAATATAAAGATAATTGTAGATAAATAAGCAAAAAAAGTCTGTATTTTCATTCTGTTATAACCCTATAATGAAGTATTTTTCTTTTGTAATGAAACTAAAAGTGGCGAAAAAATTATAAACTTGAATATTAATCCATATAATAATACAATAAATGATATTGCTATGCTAGAACCTAATTGTTCAGGAGAGTCAAAAGCACTTAAACAAAGAATTAAATTCATAATAAATAAGATTAGAGATGCAGTAATAACATAATTTCCCATTGTTTCTAAAATAATTATATCTAAACTATATCTTATTTTAAAATCTTCAGTTTTATTTTTAGATAAAGAATCTTTTATTGCATAAAAAATTTCAGAAAATTTAAAGTTTATTAAACTTGCACAAAGTCCTGCTAAAATAACAACAAAAGCAGATATATCCCAAAAAGCCATTAAATTCAGATAACTACCTTCCGCTATCCATAAACTCATGTAAATAAATAAAATGCTTAAAGAATAAGCAAATATTGAGATTAATCTCATTTCATTCCTCCTAGGTTTTTTAATTTTATAATATTTTCTAAAACATTTAAAGTTTTGATTTTTTTAATTTCTGAAATTTTATTTTCCAAAAAAAAGCTCTCCTTTTTTACATATAATTTATTTGTTCCTGCATAAGAAAGGCTATTTAATGAAACAAAAAAAAGTAAAAAACATGCTGTAATTGGAATTCTAAATATAGAAAAAATAGAATCTATTCTATGCCAAAATAATATTTGTTTTTCTTCTGCTAATACAATTTTATGTTGTAATTTTGCCATAAAATTTTTACTTACATTTATTTCATTCCAATTATCTAATTTTTGCCATGTAAAAATAAAATCTCTATAAATTTCATTATTTTTACAGTTATTACATTCTTTTATATGAGTTAAGCAAAAATTAGTATCTTCTGCATTTGTATTTTTATTTATATAGTCGATAAAAATATTATCGAAATATTTACATTCATTATTCATATTTTATCTCCATAAACTTCCTTAAATTTTTTAGCAAAGCTTTTCACAGCTCTAAAAACTTTTACTTTTACATTATCAACTGAGCAATTTAGAATTTTAGAAATATCTTCATATTTAAGTTTTTGATATTTACTTAAAATAAGTATTTCTCTTTGCTCTTCATCTAAATTTAAAACCGTATTTTGAACCATTTTTAATTCTTCTTTATAAATAATTTTTTCATCAAAACCTTCATTATTAGTTATTATTTCATCAAATACTTCGGGATTATTTTCTATTGAAATAGACATAAGTTTATTTTTCCTTTTATAGTCTATAAGCTTGTTTTTAGCTATTCTATATAACCATGAATAAAAACTAGCTTTTGGAGTATAATTTTTACTTTTCCAAATACTAAAAAAAACATCTTGAGCTAATTCTTCAGAAATTTCTTGATTAAAGGTATTTTTATAAAAAAAGTTTATAATTTTTTTATTCCATCTTGTTACAAGTAAATAAAAAGCTTTTTTATCACCCAAATTAACTTTTAACATTAGTTCTTCATCAGGTATTACTACCTCATTTTCATTCATTAAACTATTTTTTGTCCTAATTTTAAAAAAAACTATAAATATCATTATTACACTTCTTCTAAGAAAAAATTTTCCTTTGATAAAAATATATAACGTATTGGAAATAAAAAGGTTACAAAAAAACTTTCTAATGAAAAAAAATATTGATATAATATTTAAATATTGTTAAATAAAAGTTTTTTTTTATTAATTGACTGTAAAATTTGTTATATTATTCTTTCTACATTAATAATTTTTTCATGGATATCTTATTATGGTTTTAGTGAAATAAACATTAAAGTCTAATCTATTTGGGAGGTCATGTTAGTAAATGAAATTAAAAATATTTTTCGCTATGTTTTTTTCTCTTTTAATAGTGTCTTCTGTTTTTGCTGAAACGATGCCTGTACCAATTAAAATACAAACAGCATTATTTTTAAAAATTCTTTCTTATGATAGATCTATAAAAAACGATATAAAAATTGGTGTTCTAAATGGAGCATATAAAGCTGATGCAATAAAATCTTTTCAAGCTATATCAAATGAAAAAATAGGTTCTTTTTCTTTTTCTGTTGTTGAAGTTAGTGATATTAATAGTATTAAAAGTAAAAATATAGATGTCTTGTATGTAACTCCAGATAATAAAAATAAAATAGATCAAATAAATAAAATAACAAAAAGTTCTGGCGTTCTTACTTTAACAGGCGTACCCGAATATGTAGAAAATCAAGGTCTTTCTGTGGCAGTTGAAATAAAAGATGGAAAACCCAAGATTTTAGTTAATGTTACTTCATCTAAAAAAGAAAAAAGAGATTTTAGTTCTCAATTATTAAAATTATGCCGAGTTATAAATTAATATCATGTTACGGAAGGGATTTTATTCATCAAATCCTTTATATACGTTAAGTAAGTTATTTAATTTCTGATCCATATTAATATTTCTATCTTAAATAAAATTTGAAATTTTTTTTAAAATTAATAATAACATAAAAGTTCTTTTTTATATTTACAAAATAGTAATAAATATGCTATGATTTTTTTATACGATTTTTTTTAATAAATTCAAGGTTATTTTATGAAAAAGAAAAAAATTTTAGCATTGCTAATAATGAGTTTGGTAATTTCATCTAGTTTTTCATGCTCTAGTAATAATCCATTATCTGGCGATTTAAAATACCTTTTTTCACCAAGAAAAAGCTTTAATATAACAGCAGAAGATTTAAAAAAAGTAAATGATAGTAAATTAGTTGAAGCAAATAATAGTTTTGGTACTAAATTATTTTTGAATATAGCAAAAGAAG
>JBBTGK010000111.1:0-6562 GCA_038060635.1 Cyanobacteriota bacterium
TGCAATAGGATTTGAAAAAGTTCCTAAGTTATTTTTTAAGCCTTCAAAATCAATACCTGTTTTTGCTCCAACTGAAGCATCAACTTGAGATAAAAGAGTTGTTGGGATATTTATACAACTAATACCTCTTTTAAATACACTTGCACAAAAACCGCCCATATCAGAAATAACTCCACCACCTAAGTTTATTAATAATGAGTTTCTATCAGCTTCATTTTTGGTTAATTCTTCCCAAATTTTTACACAAGTCGTTAAATTTTTATTTTTTTCACCAGTTTCTATAATTATAATATTTAAATTATCTCTATTTATATTAAATCTTTCTAAAAATAAATTAAAACAATTTTCATAGATAATATTATCAGTTAATAAAAATATTTTAGAATATTTTTTTAAATAAAAATCAAAATTTTCATTATTGGAAAAATAAATATTATAAAATTCTGTAGTTATTTTATTCATTTTTGAGCCGTTATTATCATAATATCATCATCTTCTTCAAATATTTTACCTTCCCAATCTCCATATATTTGTTTTATTTTAAGATCAGTTGAGGAAAATAAATTATAAATATCATCTATATCATATAAATAAGTCTTTTGATTAAAAACAGAAAGTTCATAAGTATTTGAATTAATACAATAATCTGTTCTAGTATGGATATTTTTTGAAAAATCAAAGCTATTTTCAATCAAAACAAGTTGATTAAAATCACCTGAAATCCAACTATCAGTTATAAACCATTCCTGAGTTTTATCAAGTAATTGACCTCCATTGAGAGATTGAATTTCTATTAAAACTTTCCCATCTTTTACAAGTGCATTTTCTATTTTTTTTAATAGTTTTTTTGCCGTATTTTTATTAAAAATAGAGAAGTGATTAAATATTAATAATACAGAATTAAATTCTTCTTTATAATCTATATCTAAGATATTTTTGTTATGAAAATGAGTATTTTCAGTCGCATTTAAATTGGCTTGTTCTATAGCATACTTATTAAGATCTATTCCTTCTATAATAAATCCTTTTTTATTTAAGGCAAAGGAATTTCTTCCACCGCCACATCCAAGATCTAGTATTTTAGAATTAGATTTTAATCTTAATTTTTCTAAAATAAAAGATGTTTCAAGGTCTGTTTGTATTTCATCTCGTACAATATTATTATAGAAATTTTTTCCAAACTCGTAATTATCCCAATCTAAATTTTCACTTGGGATTAAGTCTTTATTTTTTTTTATTTTATCTAATACACTATAAAGCATTTTAAAAACACAAAAAGACCTAAAAAAAGGTCTTCTTAACTAATTATACTAAAAAACTATGCGTCTTTTTTGTTGTAATCAACATCTTCTCTAGGAGGTTGTCTATAATCAGATTTATATCCTGAATTATAACCACCACCAGCAGAATTATTGTTATCTCTATTATATCCGCCTGTAGAAGAACTGTTATAGTCTCTATTATAACCGCCACCAGAACTTCTGTTGTCTCTATTATATCCACCTGTATTTTCTCTTGGTGCAAAAGTTCTTGCAGGAACATTTAGTATTTTTGTATTTTCTACTTCTAATTTTCCATCTTTTAATAAAGCATCTATTTTAACAAATTCACCTTGTTTTGCAGAGCATTTACCAAAAAGAGTAACTATATATTCTTTTTTAGCAGAAGGACTCCAAATAGCTACTACAAAATTATCAGGATTAATAAATTTTATTGTACCTAAAACTTCTACGCCACCTTGTTTTGTAACTTCTTTTCTAAAATTTGCTATTTTTATAAATGGAGTATCAGTCGCATTCATTTTTAGCATTTTCATACCTTTTAATGTTATAGTCGGATAAAAAGAAACTTTAACTGTTTTTCCCACATATTTTTCCAAAGGAAATCTTTTTTGAATTGCACCAGTTCTATTTTCTTTCATTGGGTATTTTATACCATCAATTTCTATAAAACCATTTCCTTTTTTATTAGCTTCAAGAATAACACCTTCAGCCATTCCAATTGCTCTTTGAAATTTAGGAACATCATAACCAACAGGTGCAGGAAATAGAGTTGGTAACTCTTCTCCATCACAAAGAAGAAAATTTTGAATTTCAGTTTTTCTTCTATCCTGAGGTCTAGGCTTTTTTACAAATCTAGGTGCATCTCCGTAAGCTCTATTTTCTTGAGGTGCTTCATTTTTTATATTAGTTCCATTAGTTTTTTCTTCCATAACCCCCATACCTTTTTATCACTTTACCTGTCTAAGGTAAATATTATACTCTAAGAATACATTATTTATTTTAATATGAATAGATTTACTTATTGATTTTTCATTAGTTTTTATAACACGTTATCTAAAAGAGGTCTATCTAAAAGGCGGTTTGATGAATCAAACCCCTACAGAAATATTCTGTTTTAACAATATTTTTTTTCGTAAAAAATACACTTTTTAGAAAGACTTACAATAACATTTTTTTAACCTCTTACTTCAAAACCTGTTTCATTTAAAGTTTTCATTATAGAATCTTGCAATGTTTTTATTTCTTGAGGTTCAAGAGTTCTTTCATTTGAACAAAAATTCATTGTAAATGCTAAACTTTTTTTATTTTCAGGTAAATTTGAACCTTGATATATGTCAAATATCTTTATATCTTTTATTAGATTCTTATTAACCTTTTCTATAGTTTTAGAAACATCAGATACTAATGTTTTTTTATCAACAAAAACACTTATATCAAAAGGAACATTTGGATATTTAGGTAATTCTTTAAATTTAATTTTTTTCTTTACTATTTCTAATAAAGCTTTTATATCTAAATAAATAATGCCTACTTTAGCAGCAATATCAAATTCTTTTAATACTTTAGGATGAATTTCTGATAAAAATCCAATATTTATTTTTCTTTGAGAAATTATAGCTGTTCTTGATGGATGATAATGAGAAGGAAGTTCATCTTTTTCATTAGGTAATCTTATTTCATAATCTGTTACGCCTAATTTTTGCATTAATTCTTCTAAACAAGCCTTAGATGTATAAAAAATCTCATTAGGTAGTTTTTTTGCAACATTTAATGCACATAAATATTCTTTTTCTTCTCCACCTTTAAAATAAGCTTTTCCTATTTCATAAATATCAAACTCTTCAAAGTTTCTAATATTTTTTGCAGTTACATCAAGCATATTTGGTATTAGAGATGTTCTTAAATATTCTTGTTCTTGAGAAATAGGATTTTTTAGCTTTATATGATTATTTAAATCAAAATTAAGTTTGTTTAGTTGATATGAACCATTAAAAGAATAATTATAAACTTCTTTGTACCCTAAACCAATAGAAAAAACATTTCTTAAATCTTTTCTAAGAATATGTAAAATATTTTCTTGAACTGGTTTAACTTCTAATTTTGGAGCAATAGGAGGAATATTATCGTAGCCATAGATTCTACCAATTTCTTCTACAATATCTTCTTGAATTCCTATATCTTTTGTAGCTCTATATGAAGGAACTTTTAATTTATAATCATTTCCATTTTTTTCTATTCCAAAACCTAAATTAGAAAGAGTTTCTTCTATAAAAGTATTTGATAATTCTATCCCAAGTCTTCTATTTATAAAATCTTTGCTTACTTGAATAAAAATAGGGTTTTTATCAGAATAATCACAATCAGCTAAATTACTTATAGGTTTTATATCTGGACAAGTTTCTTTCATTATTTGATAAAAACGAGCAATTGCTTGAACTGTCATTTCTGGATCTAATGTTTTTTCAAATCTTGCTGAAGCTTCAGTTCTTAATGATAGTTTTAAAGCAGTTCTTCTTACATTTGAAGGATTAAAATTCGCAGATTCTAAAATAACAAAAGTAGTCTCATTATCAACTTCTGAGTTTTTACCACCCATTACACCAGCTAAAGCAATAGCTTTTTCTTCATCTGAAATAACAAGCATTTCTGTATTAAGTTTTCTTTCTGTTCCATCTAAAGTGAAAAAACTTTCATCTTCTGTTGCTTTTCTTATTATTATTTTATTACTAGCTAGTTTGTTGCCATCAAAAGAATGAACTGGTTGACCTAATTCAAACATAATATAATTTGTAGCGTCAACAACGTTATTAATAGGCTTTGCTCCAATACTGCTTAGTCTTTGTTTTAACCACTCAGGAGAATCAGTTATTTTTATTCCATCAAAAGCCATTGCAGAATATCTTTGACATAATTCTTTTTCTTTTATATCAACTTCTATAGATAATTTAGGTTCTTTTACTTCTGGTAAAGAAAAATCTAAGGGTTTAAATTCTTTTCTCAAAACTGCTGCTAATTCTCTACCTATACCATAATGCCCCCAAAGGTCAGGACGATGTGTAACAGATTTATTATCAAGTTCTATTATAGAATCATTTCTGCCTAAAACATCTGCGATAGGAAGACCTAGAGGAGTATTTTCAGGTAAAATTAAAATTCCATCAACATCAGAAGGTATTTCTAACTCTTCTCCAGAACATAACATACCAAAGCTTTCAACACCTCTTTTATTAGAAACTTTTATTTTAAAATCGCCTGGTAATACTGCTCCTATCATAGCAACAGGAACAATTTGCCCAACTTTTATATTTTTTGCACCACAAACAATTTGTAAAATTTCTTTTCCGTTATCAGTTTTTGTTACTTGAAGTTTTTCTGCATCAGGATGAGGAGATATTTCTAAAATCTTACCTGTTACAACATTATTAAGGTTTTTTGAAAGTTCTTCAATGTTTTCTACTTCAGCCGAAGCCATAGTAAATTTTAGAGATAATTGTTTTGGATCTTCTAAAGACAAATCAACAAAGTTTTTTAACCAATTAAGCGATATTTTCATTTAAAATTACTACTTCCCAAATATAGATAAATGTTATTTTACACACATTATAATTAAACATTTTACCTAACCAAATCTTAAATGTCCATAATATAGGCTTTATACTTAGTGAAAAGTAAAAAGTGATTTTAAGTGGAATTAAATTTTTAAGATAAACTTTTAATCAAAGCATCCCAACCTTTTTCTTCAAGCTTTTTTTTCATTAACCTATAACCATCACCATAAACTTTGTCAGAATCTTCATTTAAAGCAGTTAATAAGACCTTGGCAAAATTACTATTATCATTTTTATAGATTAATTCTGTTCCTAAATTACAAAAACCTTCTTCGTCTTGATGAGATAATTTTAAATTTTTTTCACTTATCCAAACATGTAATAATTCATGAGCTAAAACTCCTTCAAAAAGTAACTTTGGTATCCCATATAACATCCAAATAGAATGTTCTTTTGAAACTATTTTTCCGTTTAAGGTGTTAGTAGTAGTTTTTGTATATCCATGTGTATTTGAAGTAATACTAGATCCTAACATTTTATTAATGTTTATTTTATTATCTAAATTTATTTTTATCATTTGAGGAATATAGTTAAAGCCTGCTGTTTTTAATAATTCAATAACTCTTATTTTTGAAGGAACAGTTTGATGAACTTCTATTATTTCTGTTTCTTGACAAAAACCGCAAATAATTCTTGAATCTGGATATTTTATAAAATTTTTGGAAGTTTTTTCAGATATGATTCTATAACAACAAGAACAATAAACAGGGTCTTTATTATCATGTTTTAAATGAGAATTATTACCCCAAGAGTCAAAAACATATTTACCTTCTATTATTTGATTGCAAACATCACATTTTAGTGCTTTTTTTTCATTATAACATTCAGGATGATAATTACCCTCAGCATCATGATTATATTCAGCTTCTATTGGTTTGGAACAAATTTTACATTTTAATTGAATAAATTTTTTATAACATTCTTCATGATATTTTCTAGTTCCACTTGTAACCCAACTTTTTCCTAAATCTTTTTTACAAACAGTACAAATCATATTAAATTTTTTTTTATAACAATCAGTATGATAAAAATCATTTAAATTAATACTATATTCACCATTTATTTTTTTCTTACACTCAGAGCAAATAAAACAATCATTATGAAAATTTTTTCCATTTGCAATTATAAATTTTTGATTTATTATTTTTTTGCATTTACTACAATTTTTTATCATTTTATTTATTAATTTCTAAAAGTATTTCATTTAATATTTCTACAATTTCTTCTATACCATACATACAGCTATTTGAACCTTTAGTTTTAAATCTTTTTCCATGAGAAATAAAATTCCTATATTCGATTATAATTGACATTTTATCAAATAGTTCTTTTTCTATTTTTCCATCTAAAAGGTTTTTAATATTAGATAATTTATTAATTTCTTTATCAGATGTTTTAATTAATCCCATTCTAAATTTATAAAAAGGTTTATTTTTTTCATAATTTTTATCTATTATTTTTTTAGTATAAAGCAAAGATTCATCTAATTTTTGGAAAATTTGTTTTTCAAATTCGGCAACAACATTTAAAACAGACATTTCTTCTATACTATTAATCAAATCAGCTAAATATTTATTTAATTCTCTATCAGCTTTGTCTTTTTTATCTGCTAAAATAGGTATTTCAAAAATATTTAAATATTTGTTTCTTGATGCATTATTTATAATATTT
>JBBTGK010000112.1:0-10163 GCA_038060635.1 Cyanobacteriota bacterium
TTCAAGAGCCGCTTTTATTACAGATAAGATAATGTCTTATTTTGGACTAAATGGCAAAGCTTTTTTACCTTTTTTATCTGCTTTTGCTTGTGCAATACCAGCTATTATGGCGACTAGAACTATTGAAGATAAAGGTGAAAGAATGGCGACTATAATGACTTTACCGCTTATAACTTGTAGTGCCAGATTACCTGTATATGTTTTATTAATAGGAACTTTTATCCCTTCATATCAGATATTAGGTATTTTTCATAGTCAAGCAGTAGCTTTGTTTTTTTTATACTTTCTTGGAAGCTTTGTGGCTCTTATTATGGCAAAAATCTTCAGACTTTCTCTTTTTAAAAGTAAATCTAAATCATTTTTTATTGAAATGCCTATTTATCAAAAACCTAAATTAAAAATTGCGTGGAAACAAATGTATTCACAATCTAAAGTATTTTTAAAAAAAGCAGGAACAACAATTTTTGCTCTTTCAATTCTAATTTGGTTTTTATCTTCCTTTCCAAGAATTAATGAAACCGATTATAAAGATTTAACTCAAGAAAGAATAGCTTCTATTCAATTGGAAAATTCAGCTATTGGGTCTTTAGGAAAAGCAATTGAACCAGTAATAAAACCCCTTGGATATGATTGGAAGGTTGGAGTTGGTATTCTTATTGCATTTGGTGCAAGAGAATTGTTTGTATCAGGAATGGGTACGATGTATTCACTTGGAGATGTAGATGAAAATTCAAAATCATTAAGAGAAAGATTGCAATTAGAAAAAAATGTTAATACAGGTTTACCAACATTTAATTTACCTGTAGTTTGGTCTTTATTAGTCTTTTTTGCTTTTGCTTGTCAATGTATGAGTACTTTAGCAATAGTAAAAAAAGAAACTAAAAGTTGGAAATGGGCAGCTGTAATGTTTTCTTATATGAGTGTTTTAGCTTATGTAGGAGCTTTTTTTACAAATAAAATAGTAGCTTGGCTTTTAGTTTAGAAATAATTACTTAGTTATAATTAGTCAAAAGTTAAAAGTTAAAAGTAATCAGATAAGAAAATTGTTAATGTACACTTATAGCTAATTATTTTTCTCAAAACAATTTTTCTTGAGTCTAAAAAATTAAAAAAAATCACTTGACTTTAAAATAGTTTTATTCTATAATTAGAATTATTCTAAATTTATATTTAATAAAATAAGAGAGGTTTTAAATGTCTAAAGTAAAAATTGGTATTTCAGAAGAAAATTTGAAATTAGGTGGATTAGTTTTAAATAAAATTTTGGCGGATGAATTTACCTTATATGTAAAACTAAGAAACTATCATTGGAATGTAGTTGGTATTCATTTTATTCAGTTACATAAATTTTTTGAAGAACAATATGATCAAATAGATGGAATTATTGATGAAGTAGCAGAAAGAGCAAGACAATTAGGTTCTAAAGCTGTAGGAAATTTATCAGAATATGTAAAAATATCAAGATTAAAAGATGAAACTGAAGAAAATTTAAGTTCTAAGAAAATGTTAGAAAATATATTACAAGATCATGAAACAATGGCAACAAATTTAAGAAACGATATTGACTTATTTAATAATGAATATAAAGATGTTGGTACAGGTGATTTTATTACAGGTTTATTACAAACACATGAAAAATTATCTTGGTTAGTTAGATCTCATTTAGAAAATTAAATTTTTTATAGTGTTATTTTTTAGTGTTTTTTATTCACAAAGTATTGAATAAAGTTCAAAAATCTAATACTATATTATTATCTAAGATTCTATTTATTTTATGAGGTAGGAAATGTCTCAACAACTTTCAGGTAATCTTTCGATTTTTGCTATGCAATCAATGAGATCAATAGATAGTTGGATGTCAACCATACAAGCAAACCTTAATGGATCAACAAGAAATGCTTTTAAATCTACCGATATTTTTTATGGTGGTGGAGCAGTAAATGTTTTTAAAGCTCCTACTCAAACAGAAGCTGGAATACAAATAGGTGAGCAATCTCTTTCAGTTGGACATACTCAAATAAACTGGAAACAAGGTGAAACAGTTAGTTCTACACAAAATCAGCATTTTGCAATATTGGGAGAAGGCTTTTTTGTTGCAGTTGAACAAGCAAACTATGCTATTGCTGCATATAATGGTACAGGAATAGGTGCAACAAAAGGATATTTGATCAGAGATGGTGAATTTCACTGGGCAACAATACCGGGGGTTAGTAATCCATTAACAGGAATTAGTGAGCCTGTACTTGTAACAAAAGAAGGATTTATTGTTCTTGCAGATATATCTGATGGAGTTTCAACAGGTGCTTCTGATAATATTAATGCGGCTGTTACAAAAAGTATGTTTGAGGATCCCGTCTTAAAAGTAAGACCTAGTATTTTTGCACCTAGTTATGATGCTGCGGGAGGTACAACTGCACCAGCAACATTTGTACCTTACGATGAATTAAAATACTCTAGATATGGCTCTACAATATATGAAGCTCCTACAGCGACTTCTTATAAAACAATTGCAAACGGATCAGCAGGTGTTTTAGATAGTAGATCTCCTACATCAGTAGCATCTAATACATTATTACAACAATCTTATCTTGAAGCGTCTAATACAAATATAAACAAAAATATAACTGAACTTGCCACTCTTGGTAAAATATATCAAGGTTTTATACAGGTTATAAAAGTTTATAATAATACTCTTGATGATGTACTTACATTTGTAAAATAGTTTTCAAAAGAAAAAATCTATGTTAGTATAGTATAGTTAGAGTTTGAGTTAGTAAATTATTTTTAAAAAATATAATGAAGTGGGTTTCGCCCACTTCTTTGCTTTATTTTTGTTAATAATACCTTGAAGCTATAATTCGAGGTTAACAAAATGAAATTTTATTTCTAAAGCTTTGCTTTGGTGTTAATACAAACAGGGCCCCAGTACTCTGTAATTTATTATTATTTTTTTAGGGTGGTAAAACAGTGAAATTAGATCCTTCTTTTAGTGATGGTTTAATGACTATAGAAAGAGAAAGAGGCATACCTGTTAGTGATTTAAAATTAGCTATAGAATCTGCTTTTTTGTCTGCATATAGAAAAGAATTTGGTCTTAGAGAAAATATTTTTGTAAAAATAAATACAAAAGCAAACTCATTAGATATTTTTACAAAAAAACTAGTTGTTGAAGAAGTTTCTGATGCAAAAATTGAAATATCTTTAGAAAATGCACAAGAATTATTTCCTGAATGTGAATTAAATCAAGAAGTTGACATAATACTTGAAGTTACCAAAGATATAGGTAGATTTGCAATAAATGTAGCTAAACAAGTTATTTCTCAAAAACTTAGGGAAGCAGAAAAAAAACAGATTTATAATGAATATCATGATAAAAAAGGTCAAATTTAACAGCTTCAGTTCAAAGGCTTGAAAAAAATAATATTATATTAAAATTAGGCAAGCATGAAGAAGTTTTAACTCAATCTGAACAAATTCCAGGTGAAAAATTTAGATTAGGAGATAGAGTAAAAGTATATATTTCTGAAACTAATGTAACTGGAAAAAATGCTAAAGTAGTTCTTTCTAGAAAACATGAAGCTTTTATTCAAAGACTTTTTGAAATTGAAGTACCTGAAATAAACGAAGGAATAATTGCTATAAAATCTGTATCAAGAGAAGCGGGTTTTAGAACAAAAATGGCTGTTCAAACACTTAGAGGCAACACAGATCCTGTTGGAGCAATGATAGGAGCAAGAGGTGCAAGAATAAGACCTGTTCTTGATGAAATAAAAGGCGAAAAAATAGATATAATTAAATGGAGTAATAGTCCAATAGAATTTATAATGAACGCTTTGAGTCCTGCAAAAGTAATTTCTGTAAAAATTATAGATAAAGAAAGATCTAAAGCTTATGTTGTTGTTCCTGATGATCAATTATCTTTAGCTATAGGAAAAGAAGGGTTGAACGTAAAATTAGCAGCAAAACTAACGAATTTTAATATAGATATAGAAACTGAATCTAAAGCAAAAATAAAAGAAGTAAGTCAACATCAAAATGAAAGTGATGAATAAGAATTAAAAAGGAAGAAGTAAGAAGTTTCAAATTAAAAAGCCTCTTACTTTTTTTAGTTTTTAGTGATTTTTAATAAGAAAACTTACTAAAATTCTTCTCTATTCTCTCTACAATCCATTCCCCCAGCAGATCTAAGTGAACGTTCAGCGCCTGTTAAAGTTGTTTTTGTAGGAACATCTGAATCTCCCATCCAATAAACTTTTTCTACATCGTGTTTTTTCATATATGTTTCGAAAGCATCTCTTAGAGGTTTTATACTTGTATTGTTTGTCATATAAAATTGTCTATTACTTCCAGAAGTAGTTCCTGGTACTGCATTCATAAAGTTTACTAATTTATTTTCTCCTTTAATTACTCCTGGCATTCTTACAACTTCAATTCCTTTTTTCTTTAACTCTTTTTCAATTGCTCCCATAATTGGAGACATAGCTGTTTTCATAGCTTTAGAGTCTTTTATCATAGAATCTAGTTCTTTATCATCATCAGATCCTTTTTTTGTATGTTTCTTTGCTTCTTGTAAAATTTTTATATTTTCATCAAAATCATTTATAGCCATTTGTCCAGGTTTTAAAGGTCTCATATGCATGTCAATATGAAAATCTGCTTGTGGTACGTATGCTATTCTTTCCTTTGGAATACATAGATCTTTAGGGAAAATATCATCCTTTACAATTTCAATTTTTGCTAAGAACTCTTTTGCTATTTTTTTAGGATCAGAGCCTTTAGGAATACTATCAGATGATTTGAGCCTAGTTATTGTTTCTTGTATTCTTGTTGGTCCAAATTTTCCTTGTTCTTGCATTTCTTTAACTTTTTTATCTATATTATCAAATTCAGGAACTAATTTTTTATCTTTTGCATAATCAGCTTCTAATTTAAAAGTAGATATTATTACAGCATCTCGTCCTAAAGTTGCATAAGATTCGCCATTAGGCATAGTTCCAACAAGCATATTACCACCTTCATTATAGGTTCTAGTAGTAATAACTTTTTTTCCTATAGCTTCACCTAATTGAGAAGCTTGTTCCATTTCATTTCTTTCATTTACTGCACCTTGATCTGCTTCTCGATCTATTAGATTATTTGGATCTTTTTCAGACCATCCAACGGAATGACTACCTTCTTCTAAAAAATATGGAGAATTTGGAGTTATATAAGTTTTAGAGTAGTCTAAGGCTTTTGAAATTTCCTTACCTTCAGGTATAAAAGGAAGGGTTTTTAATTCACCATCTATAGTAAAAAACTTATTATCTTCAGCCCATTCTGCACCTGAATCGGGTGTTACAACTATTTTTAAATGATTATCAACAATATTTTTAGCTTCATCAGGGGATAACTTTTCTTTAGATTTTAGATCTTCAAAAATTCTATTTTTTAATTCTTCAGGCTTATTTTTTGAACTTGTTTGAATTGTTACAGAAAAATTTTCTTTTTTCCCTACAGCTAAAACGTCTCTTATATAGTCAGCATTTGGAGAATCACTATGTCCATAATCACCTGTATGAATAGTTTTAGTTCTTGATGAAAAATCTTCTGAAGTTGGAGCAGTAAGTGTTGTTGATGGTAAATACATATTTAATGAATTTAATAGTTTTCCTACTTTCATACTTGAATCAACACCAATTGAATTATTCATATCTAATAATTGTTTTCTAAAATTGGGTTTAGGATTAGCATCAGAAAGAAGATCCATAGATTTCAAAGTAACTTCTTTTTCATTTGGATTTAGTTTATCAAAATTAGTAAGAAAAGTTTGCATTCTATTTACATTTTTACTC
The DNA here is from genome assembly GCA_038060635.1 of Cyanobacteriota bacterium. Taxonomy (GTDB): domain Bacteria; phylum Cyanobacteriota; class Sericytochromatia; order UBA7694; family JACMQJ01; genus JBBTGK01. The sequence continues at coordinate 5,832 of JBBTGK010000112.1, forward strand.
TCAAAAAAATCTTTTATTTCAGTATTAGTATTTAATTTATTTATTCCTAAATCATCAAATTGTTTTTTCATATTATCAGGAATTTTATTTTTAAAAACCTCTAATTCTGATAAACTTTCAGGTTTAGATTTATCAAGAGAAGAAAGAATTTCAATTGTTTTTCCTTTAACTTCATCAGTTGAATTAGAAAAATCTTTTACAAAATCTATAGATCTTTTTGTATCTAAACGAGATTTTGATATATTTACTTCATTATTATTTATAGAACCTTCTTGCCCTTTAAGAACAATTGTATTAAAGTCTTTTACTGCTTTTGTATCAACAAAATTAAAATTTACGGTGGCACCTGTTTTTATAGAATTTTTAACATCACTAATTAGTAATTCTTCACCTTTTGAATATAATTTACCACCTTTAGCAACTTCTTCTATTTGCTCAAGAGATTTAGTTGTAATGTTTCCCGCTTTTTTGAGTGCATCTATAGTATCTTTTTCTACATTAGAATATGTACCATACATATTGGCTGGTATATTTCTTGTTTCAATTCCCATATGATAAAAAAGCCTTTAAAAAATTAACGTTAACATTATAAGTTATACCTTTGTTTATTTTTTTCTTGTTTAAAAAAAGGTTAAAAATAATTAAAAAAAGGATTGTGGTATTTACTTATAATTTTCATCTTGAGTTATTACAGCTAAAGTCCAAGAAAAATCTCCATCATTTGTTATGGAGCCACAATAAGCACATTTTGCAGATAAAGCATTTTTTTCTATTGGAGCAGCACAACTAGGACAGCTATTCATATCAAATTGATCTATTTTATCAACTTCAGTTCCATTTTTTCTTATAAAAGTCCAATATTCAGTAAATTTTCTTAATTTAGTTTTTGAACCTGCTACAACTTTTCCTTTACTTTCTGTATAATCAAAACATTCTGCAAAAATTCTAACGGTTATAGACTCATAAAATTTATCTAATTCTATTTTTACAATATCAATTTTGCTAATTTTTATCCCTTCAACCCTATTATTTTGATCTTTTTTAGCATAATTTTTTAACCAAAAATCAAAAGACTCATAAAGTCTATCTGAAATAAAAGGTCTTAAGGCACTTAAATTATTATTACTCCAACGATTATATAAATTAAAAAAGAAAGGATCAACATGCTTTTCTTTGAAATTTTCAATGTAATTATAAGAGGGGTCTATATTATTTTTTTCTTTAAACTTGCTAATATTATCACTTAATTTTTTTTGTTTAATTGTTGGTAAAGTAGTTCCTTCTTCTTGAACATCACTACCTAATGATTCATTTTCTAAAAATTGCTCATGTAAAATAGTCCTTTTTGTTTTTAAAGCCCATTGCATTTTACCCAAAACTATTTCAGAACCACAATAAGAACAAAGACCAGCATCAGTAAAATTATTTGCTCCACCACAACTAGGGCAAGATAAATTTTTCATTTGTTCTGGTTCTTTAGATAAAACAGCAGAATCTCTAACAAAACACCATTTTTCTAAGATAAGATATTTTATTTGATACCCAACATTATCTAATGTATAATTTGCATCAATTTCTACTGTTATTAAATCTTTATCATTAGTTTGAACAATATCAATTATATCAATACTACCAACTATAACAGATGAAACTTTTCCTTTTCCTGTCGATTGTTTTTCTAATTCTTCTGTATTTATAAATGCTTTTAAATTATTAAGCTCTTTTTTATCTCCATAGCCCATATAAAACTTATGGTATAAAGAATTAACAAAATCTAAAAATAAAATTCTTGAAAAATTTTCATCTTTTAACTTAATACTTTCAACTAAGAAATCAATCTCATCTGAAGATATATTAGACATTTCTTCCATATTATTTATATTTTTGAAATCATCATAAGTTGAATTATGATTAGAAAAAAATGCTTTTTTGGCTGCTCTATAAATACCTCTAATAATTAAGAAATTAATGTAAATAAAAGCTATTATAATTAAGAAAAAAATTCCAAAACCAATAAGAAGTTCATCCCAAGTGGCTTCTTGATAAGTTGGTGTTGAAGAGTTATCACTGTATGTGTTTGTAGAAGTTGTTTTTGTTCCTTTATATGATGGGGTATAACTATAATTTGATTTTTTATAAGAACTAGAACTTGATGAATAACTTTTTGATTTATAAGAACTAGAGCTTGATGAATAACTTCTAGTTGAACGAAAAGACGAACCACCACCAGGTCGTGCTTCAGATATATTAGAAAAATATATATTTTGAGTAATAAAATAAAATAAAAGTGATAAAATAAGTTTTTTTCTATTAATCATAAATTTATTTCCAAATCATCCGCTAATTCATTTATATCATTTTCTATTGGAGGTAAAAATTTTGAAAAAAGATCTTTTGTTTTGAGAAGTTCTTCAGTTAATATTTTAGATGATTCTTTATGTTTGAATACTTTTTCAAAATTTGAATTTATTTTTTTCCATTCTTCAAAAGGTATTGAGTTTTGAGCTTTTCTATCAGCAACAATAAAATGTTTTTTTTCAAATATTGAAAATAAAATAAAAACGCCTACTTTTTCTTTGGTATGATGAATTCCACCTTTTTGAAATAAAGCTCTTGCCATAATTTCAACATTTCTTTGAAGCATTTTTTTAGGAATAAAAAACTTAAAAACATCCTTTAAAATAAAACCTAATGTTATTCCAAAAAAGAAAGAAAAAATTGTTCCCATATATATTAAATAATCACCAAAAACATGATCATAAAACATAAAAAAGGTAAAAACTAAAAAAGATGTCAAAATACCAGAAACTAAATAAAGTTCATAATAAAAAGAAGACATTGGTTTAATTCCAACTACAATTTCAACTTCAGATGATAATTCAATTTCCGAAACTATTTTTGCTAATTCTTTTCTAAATTCAATAGTTAAAAAGGTTTGCATTTTTATAATAGATAATACTAGATAAAATTTTATTCTAAACTAATTATATCAATTAAAAAAAAAAATAAAACCTTTAATTAAATTTTCATAAAATTAAAGGTCAATATAATTTTTACTTATTTATCGTCTTTACTTATACGTTTAGATTTTTTAAGAGCTTCTCTAAGTATGTATTCAATATGAGAATTAACACTTCTAAATTCGTCAGAAGCCCACTTTTCTAAAGCATCATAAACATTTTTGTCTATCCTTAGTAAAAATTGTTTTTTTTCCGCCATTTAATATATTGTTCCAGTATTTATAACAGGCTTAGTTTCATTTTCAGAAACTAAAGTAACTAAAAGATTATTAACCATTATAGCTTTTTTATCATTATCTAATTCTACTATATTTTTCTCAGATAATCTCAACAATGCCATTTCTACCATAGAAACAGCACCTTCAACAATTGTTTTTCTGGCACTTATTATTGCTTGAGCTTGTTGTTTTCTAAGCATTGCTTGAGCTATTTCAGGTGAATAAGCTAGATGTGTTAGTTTTGCATCAATTACTTGTATACCAGCACTTTTTAATGATTTTGAAAGTTCTTTTTCTAATGTTTCACAAACTTGATCTGTGCTACCTCTAAGTGAAGTTTCATGTACTTCAGAATCATAAGGATAATGTGTTGCTAAAAATCTTATAGATGTTTCACTTTGAGTTTGAACAAAATTATTATAGTCTTCAACATCAAAAACGGCTTTTACCGAATCATAAATTTTCCAAGAAACAACACAAGCGATTTCTATTGGGTTTCCATTTAAATCATTTACTTTTAAAATAGGGCTTTCAAAATTTCTTACTTTTAAAGAAACTCTTTGACCAATTGAAAAAGGGTTTTTAAACCAATAACCATTATCTTTTATTGTACCTATATATTTACCAAAAAAAGTTAATACCATTGCTTCATTTGGTCTTATTATGCAAAAACCACCTAAAGAAATAATCATTAAAAATTTAATGAAAACCAAAGGTATCATTAAAAGAGGTGAAGTTTGATAGGCTATAAGTGATAAACCTAATAATATAATAAATACTGTTATAAATAAAAATAAGGCTAAAAAACCATTTATTTTTAAAGTTTCTTTTTCATTGTTAATGTTCATTTTTATTAACTCCTGCGATATTAATATGATATCATATTGATATTATAACATAGATTTTTTATTTTAGAACAAAAAACTAAATCACATAGTAATATCCCCTGTTTCTATTAACACAAAAGCAAAGTTTCATTGAATTTTATAAAAAAAAAATTGGTTTTAGAAAAATAATTAGGAATCTTATTTTTATTACTTAACCTGAGTTCGATAAATTTATATTATCAAATATAGTGATAATAGGTAATACAA
>JBBTGK010000113.1:0-3715 GCA_038060635.1 Cyanobacteriota bacterium
TTAAGTAAAGAGTGAGCCGATCCCCTGATAGGCGAATTGTTGGGGTGAGTTTTGATATTTTGATAAAATATACATTTAATTTTGTGTTAGCACTTATAATAATTCAAATGTAAAACTTTAGGTTAATTTTTTACCTTACTATTGATTGTTAATATCTAAGTATGATATTATTACTAAGTTATGCTTAATTTAAATTTAATTTTTGATTATTAGTGTTTAAGGTTTATATATACAATGGCTAAAAGAATAAAATCTGGTCTCAAAAGAGTTGAAATTGCTGAGAGAAATCGTCAACGCAATGTTACAATCAAGTCTGCAATAAAAACAGCTACAAAAAAAGTAGTTGTAAGTCTTGATGAAAAAGGTAAAGCTGAATCTGAAGATGCTTTGAAATTTGCTATCAGTCAATTAGACAAAGCTGTTTCAAAAGGTATCTTACATAAAAATACAGTTGCAAGAAGAAAATCAAGATTAATGTCTAAAGTTAATTTAGCAAAGTAAAATTTTTTACTGTATTAAAATAAAAAAATAGAAAATATTCTTTTATTTTTGCAGTAGTTTTTTAATAAAAAAAAAGATTTTAATAATAGAAACTTAGCGAAAACTAAATTTAGATATAAAAATTTGTTAATGAAGTCTATGGTATAATTACTATAGGCTTTTTTTGATTGGAGGTTTTTTTTGAGTTTTTTTGATTTCTCTTCAATTATAAGTAATTACAATCCTGCTGGTGTTCAAGCTCCTAATACTGGTGTGGATAAAAATAAATATCAAAAAAGTGATGATAAAACAGAAGAACTAAATTCTCAATATATAGAAAAAAAAAGAACTTTAGAAGAAATCCTTGCAGAGCAAGGAATTGATGTAACTCAACGAAACAAAGAAATTGCCAAGGCTTTGCATAAACATAATCAAATGATAAATGCACAGAATATTGAATATGTAAAAAAAGTAATGGAGCAATATAAATTTAATAGTGCAGTTGCTTATGAAGCTTATGTTGTTCTTGTTACAAGCAGTTTAGATGTTTCTCAACGAAATCTTGATGCAGTTCAAACAATAATACAAGATAAAAATGTTATTTTAGAAGTTAAACAATTAACCTCTAAAATAGATGAATTAAATAAGATAATAGATAATGAAGTTGAAAATCAAATAAAAATACTTGAAGCAGATAAAAATGCAAATATTAATAAAGATATAATTGAAGCTGATGTAACAAAAAAAATAATAGATCAGTTTTATATTAAAAATGTAACTTCAATAAATTCATCTGATTCAATAGAACCTAAAGTAGATGAAATTCCTTTAGATATTGAAAATGAAGTACCTGATTTAATAAATAACAAAGATATATCTAAAAATGAAATTAAGGTTAATAAATTAGATTTAAAACAAATAGAAACTCTTTCAAAAGATACTGTTTTTCAAGATAAATTAGTAGATAAAAATAGTGAAAAAATAGTTCAAAAACAAGATAATAATTTTACTAATTATGTTGAAAATGAAAATGTAAAAATTGATGTTAAAACAAATTCAAAAATTGAGAATAATTCTTTAAATCTTGATAAATCAATACGTCAAGAACAATCTAAAACAGTAAATGTTGAAATTAAATCATCATCTGAAGTAAGCCAAAAAGATAATTTTAACAATTTTTATAAAACAACTAATCAAAAAATAGCTGATATTTTAAATAATAAATTATCTGTAAAAAATGTAGAATTAAATGAAAATCCTAAAAATAAAAATGAATTTGTTATTGAAAATGATATTCTTAAACCTCAAAATAATAAAGATACAAAAATAGAAGGTTTTGAATACCATTTAAGAAATACAGGAATGTCTGATGAATCAAAAAATCTATTAAAATCTAACTTTTTTTCTAAACAAGAAACTAATGCAGAAGGAGAAACAGTTATAAATATATTTTCTGCTTCAAATCAAAAACCTAAATTATCTGTTCCATTAAAAAGTATTCCACAAGATACAAGATTAGTTGAAAATCAGCCTGTTTTTGTAAATATTGATGGTAAGCCAAGACTTGTAATTAGAGATAAAACAGGAGTAAAGATTCTTTTAGTAAATCTTGATATGGTAAAAAAATTACTTGGCATTATAAAACCTGAATCTGTAAAACTTATAAATGATAATGGAAAAAGTGTTTTAGTTTTTAAAGATGAATCGAATCAAGAAAAATCTATTCCAATTAATGAAAAAATATTGGTTAAAGAAAATTTTACTCAACCTAAAATAGTTTCAAAATCTGGTGAAAAAAATATTTTAATTGCAGATCAAAAATCTGGCGAAACTTACTTAGTCCCTGCTAAATATTTTGTTGAAAACTCTGAAATCCTTAATAATGATGCTGTTGTTAAAATAGATTCATCTGATATAAGAAATAATAATGTTAAAGATGCTGTAAAAAATATTAATCTTGAAACCACTAAAATTAAACCAAATTCTATTTTTACTGAGAAACAAGAAGATAATATATTAAAAAATAAAGTTCTTCAATCAAAAATAAATGTAGTTAACGTTGTAAACCCAAACTTAATTGAAAATATTAGTATTAAATTGGATGATAGTTCTAAAAATAATCAACTTATTTTAAAACAACCTGATAATACAGTAAATAATAAAAAAGATTATACTGTTGTTTTTAATGATAATAATGTAAAAATAGATTTTTTTAATGATAAAAAAGGTGTTAATCAAGAAATTATTGTTGATAAAGCTATGTTTAATAAAATAGCAGGTAAATATAATATTAATTCTGATAATATTCATGTTGAAAATAATGTTATTAATTTAGAAAATAACAATATCCCTATACAAAAAAATAATATTAATTCGGATAATCCAAAACCAAATAATTTAAATATAGATAAAAACCAAAAATCTAAAGTAATTGATTTAGATAATAATAAATTTTTGATTCATAATTCAAATTTGGTAAATATTGAAGATATTAAAAATGCTGATAACTCATCAATAAATACTTCTTTTAAACCTGAAGTTGTTTTTATAAAAGGAGAACCTAAGGTTATTATAAAATCAAATAATGACTTTAATATAATTTCCTTACCTAAAAATATCACTGAAAATGAGTTAAATATAATAAAAAAAGGTAATTTAAATATACCTGATAATGTTTCTGATAATAATAAACTTTCTTTTAAAAGTGATAATAAAGAAGTTTTTTTTGATATTCCAAATACGAATTTTAATTTAGAAAAACCAGAAATTATTGAAGTAAAAGGAGAAAAGTTTTTATTAATTCCTAAAAATGAAAATAAAAGTATAAAAAATTTAGATATTAATAATTCAAATTCTATTGATAAACAAAATATTGATAATAACATAGTGTCAATAAAAAATGACAATTTTATTTTATTTCCTATAAAAAATATAGATTCTATTAGTAATTTAATTAAAGAAAAACCAATAAATATTAAACCTCAAGATAATAATAAAGTCGAAAGTTTTTTTGTAAATCCTACAAAAAATGAAGTTAATTCAAAACCAAGTGTAAATGTATCAACTAATCAAATTAGTTCTGGGAATACAAATAAAAATGTTGTTAATCCAAATATACCTAATGCAAAAGAAAATATATTAAATGTAAATAATTTAGGAAATAATGTAAATCTTCCAGAATTAGTAGAAAATATAGCACCAGAATTTAGTTTGAATCCAGAGAATGTAGAAATAT
>JBBTGK010000113.1:3815-19558 GCA_038060635.1 Cyanobacteriota bacterium
TAAAAATGTAGTTAATCCTAATCCAGTTAATACAAAAGAAAATATATTAAATGTAAATAATTTAGGAAATAATGTAAATCTTCCAGAATTAGTAGAAAATATAGCACCAGAATTTAGTTTGAATCCAGAGAATGTAGAAATATTAGAACCAGAAAATAATACAAATCAACAAATACCAGTACAAAATAAAAATGTACAACCTAATTTAAAACCAAGTGTCAATGTATCAAATAATCAAATTAATTCTACTAATACAAGTAAAAATGTAGTTAATCCTAATCCAGTTAATACAAAAGAAAATATATTAAATATAAATAACTTAGGAAATAATGTAAATCTTCCAGAATTAGTAGAAAATATATCACCAGAATTTAGTTTGAATCCAGATAATTTAGAAGTATTAGAACCAGAGAATAATACAAATACTCAAATACCAGTACAAAATAAAAATGTACAACCAAATTTAAAACCAAGTTTAAATATATCAAATAGTCAAGTTAGTTCTATTAATACAAGTAAAAATGTAGTTAATCCAAATATATCTAATGCAAAAGAAAATATAGTTTCAAATAATAATATAGAAATTCCTGAATTTATAGATAGTACAGAGTTTCAATTTAATATTGATCCAGAAAGTGGAAAAGTATTAGAACCAGAAAATAATACAAATCAACAAATACCAGTACAAAGTAAAAATGTACAACCAAATTTAAAATCAAATGTAAATGTATCAAATAATCAAGTAGGTTCTAATACAATAAATCAAAATATAACAAATCAAAGTAATGTAAAAGAAAATATATTAACTAATTCAAATATTCCATTTAATAATACAGAGATTCCTGAATTTATAGATAATAGTGAATTTGATATTAATATTAATCCAGAAAATGTTGAAATATTAGAACTAGAAAATAATATAAATACACAAATACCATTACAAACTAAAAATGTACAACCAAATTTAAAATCAAGTATAAATATATCAAGTAATCAAATTAATTCTAGTAATACAAGTAAAAATGCAGTTACTCCAAATATAACTAATGCAAAAGAAAACATATTAAATGTAAATAATTTAGGTAATAACATAAATACACCTGAATTAGTAGAAAATATAGCACCAGAATTTAATTTAAATCCAGAGAATGTAGAAATATTAGAACCTCAAATTAATACAAATACACAAATACCAGTACAAAGTAAAAATGTACAACCAATTAAGAATACAGAAACTCCAGAATTTATAGATAATAGTGAATTTGATATTAATATTAATCCAGATAATATAGAAAATTTAGAACCAGAAAATGATGTAAATACTCAAATACCAGCACAAAATAAAAATATACAACCAAATCAAAAATCAACTATAAATACATCAAGTAATCAACTAAGTTCTAATAATACTGCTAAAAATATACTAAATCAAAACATAACGAATCAAAGCAATGTAAAAGGAAATATATTAACTAATTCAAATATTCCATTTAATAATACAGAAATTCCAGAATTTATAGATAATAGCGAATTTGATTTTAATATTAATACAGATAATTCAGAAATTATAGAACCAGAAAATAATATAAATACACAAATACCAGTACAAAATAAAAACATACAACCTATTTTAAATAAAAAAGAAAATATTTCAAATATTGAAAAAGATAAAAATGAAATAAAAATAATCGATAATATTAAAGAACATCCTTTAGTTATAAATAATAAAAATGAAAGCAAATTAATCTTTTCAGATAGTAATGATAATATAATAGAAGTAAATTTACCATTAATAACAGATAAGATAAATAGTATAAGAAATAATAATATAAAATCAATAATATCTAATTTAATTGAAAATAACCCAAATCAAATATTTAAAATAAATGATAATGAATTTTTTGTTTCAAATATCTCTAATGATAAAATTAATCTTATTCCTTTAGTAAATGAAAAAACTGAATCTATAACTAAACCACAGTTTATTGGCTTAGAAAGTATAACTAATTCTCCAATTGATATTATTGAAAATAATAATTTATTGCCAAATCAAAATATAAATAATAAGCTTTTGCCTAACATTAAAAATAATTTAGAGCAAACAAAAACAGGCTTTATTTTGTTTTTTGACGATAAAAATAATAATAAACCTAATATTATTGATATTAGTAATTCAAAAATACAAGAAATACTACCTATTCAACAAGTAATATTAAATGATAAAAAATATTTAATGGCAAATTTTAATTTGAATAAAACAGAAAATAATGAATCTCTTGATTTTTCAAATTCAGAACCTTTTTTAATAAATACTGAAAACTTAAAAGCATCTAGTTTAATGACAAAATCTAATAATAAACCTAATATTGTTAGTTATAATGATAAATCTTTACTTCTTTTGGGAAATTTATTTGGAAATGATCCAAAAGTTATAGATCTTGCTATTCCAGAAAATCATACTTTCTTAAAACCTTTTTCTGACCCTATTTTTGACGAAGAAAAAAATATTGTCTTTTTAAATAAAGAAAATAAACCTTTAATTCTAAATGATTCTATGTTAAAACAATTTAAGCATAATTCAATACCTAATTATGATGTAATAGATACAAAAGAAGGTAAATCTATTATATTTTCAAATAAAAAAGGAGAAATTTCTTTATCAAATATAAATAATATTTTACCTGAAGATAATATATCAAATAATGAATATTTTACAGGAACTATTGAAAATGACATACTGTCGTGGAAAAATTACTTATTTAAAAATAATAATAATGAAATAAAAAAAATAAATATCGACAAAATACCTGAAAAAAGCTTTTTTGATATATCTAAACCTCAGAGTATAATAAAAGATGGTAATAATTATTTATTAGTATCAAATAAAGATTCAGAAAGCTTATTAACGATTGATATTAATAAATTAAAAAATAATTTTCCTGAGATTTTTTCTTCTATAAATAAAAATGATAAAAATATTCCTCTAAATAAAAATATTGTTCCAGAAACGATAAATAAAGAAGAGATAAGTAATTTTATTATTAATGGTGATGAAAATATAATAATTAATTTCAATGATAAAATATCTAATTCTCCTAAGGCTAATTTAACTAATAATTCTATTTTAATAAAAAATAATGAAAAAAGTCCAGAAACACCAGATTTATTCTTTAATAATAATTTTAAGATTTTAAATAAAAATGATTTATCAAATAAAAGTACATTATTAACTGAAAATATGTTAATCAAAGTTGCTAATAAACCTATTTTTTGTCTTAATGATATAGATATATCAGATAAACAACCTTTAGAAATAACTAAAAAAAGTGATTTATTTTTAATTAATAACGAAACTAAAATATTACCTTTAAAAAATAAAGAAAAAATTTTTATTAAAATAGATGGTGAGAAAATAGAATTTAGTAACAATAATAATAAATTAGAAATGACTAAACCAAATAAAAAGATTAATCCAGATTTATTTACAAAACCTTTTTTTGGAGAATTTAATTCTAAAGAAGGCGTTATTTTTAAAGATTTTGATAATAAATTAAAGTTTATTGGAATAAATAATGTAAAACCATTAAATGAAAATCCTATTGAAAATTTAGTTTCTAGTGATAATAATTTAGATAAAAAGATTAATCTAGATAACAAATATATTATTGGAGAAGATAATACAGGAAACAAAGTTATTTTATCTAAAGATAATAATAAAATAAGTAAAATAGATTTAAAAGATATTATTAATGATTTAAAAGAAACAAATAAGCCGATTAAATTTAATTTTAAAAATAATAATTTTGTGTTAATTCCTGAAAATAAACCTGAAAATAAAATTAAAAATGTATCCGATAATATTGAAGTACCTCATGATGATAAAATAATAGATATAGAAAATACTAAATTAAAAGAGATTTTTCCAGAACTTTTTTCTTCTGCAAATAAAACAGATAAAAATATTGTTCCAGAATCTATAAAACCTGAACTAATAGATAAAGAAGAAATAAACAATTTTATTATTAATGACGATGAAAATATAATAATTAACTTTAATGATAAAATATCTAGTTCTCCTAAAGCTAATTTAACGAATAATTCTGTTTTAGTAAAAAATAATGATAAAAACACAGAAAATCCTGATATATTTTTTAATAATGATTTTAAAGTTTTAAATAAAAATGATTTAGAAAAAAAAGGCACTCTATTAAACGAAAATACTTTAATCAAAGTTGATAATAAACCCATATTTTGTCTTAATGATATAGATATATTAGATAAAAAACCTTTAGAAATAACTAAAAAAAGTGATTTATTTTTAATTAATAATGAATCTAAAATATTACCTTTAAAAAACAAAGAAAAAGTATTTATTAAAATAGATGGTGAAAAAATAGAACTTAGTAACAATAATAATAAATTAGAAACTACTAAACCAAATAAAACTATTAATCCAGATTTATTTACAAAGCCTTTTATTGGAGAATTTAATTCTAAAGAAGGAGTTATTTTTAAAGATTTTGATAATAAATTAAAGTTTATTGAAAAAAATGATTTAAAACCATTAAATGAAAATCCTATTAAAAAGATTGATAACAAAGAAAATTTAGTTTCTAGTGATAAAATTTTAGATAAAAAAATTAATCCAGAGAATAAATATATTATTGGAGAAGATAATACAGGAAACAAAGTTATTTTATCTAAAAATAATAACCAAATAATAAAAACAGATTTAAAAGATCTTTTATCAGAGCTTAAAGACATAACCGAACCAATCAAGTTTAATTATAAAAATACTAGCTTTGGATTAGTTAATGAAGATAAAATTAAAAAAATACCAGTTAATAACGAAAAAAATAATTATTTAGGTGATATTGTTTCTATAACTAAAAATGACGACTCAAATGTTATGAAAATAAAGAAAGATGATAAAAATTTAGTTGTATTTTTTGATAAAAATGAAAAAACATATAAAGCAATAAATGAAGACCTATTATTAAAACATACATCAAATATTAATTCTGGCGATAAAGTAAATTTAGAAGGTAACGAGTTTTTAGCTGTTAATAACAAAGATTCTAAAATATCTTTTTTTGATAAAAGTAAAATAGAAACTAATTCTAAAATAGTAGATAAACCTCAAATATATTCTATTGAAAATAAAGAATTTATAATAGCACCTCATGAAAATGACTATGTAAATGTATCTTATGATAAAGCTATTAAATTATCAAAAAATATAGATAAACCTTTGATTTTAAATTTAAATAAAGATTCGTCTGAAATTATATTACCTAATATAGATACTAAAGATAATTCTAATAAAAACAACTTTATTTTTTCTTTCAATAAAAATAATATGAATCAAGTAAAAGAATTTGAAGAACCTTTTATTTTTTCAGATAATAATAAAAATAAAATAGCATTTAAAGATAATAATGATATTAAATCTATTAATATTGATAAAAATCTTCAAAAAAATATAGAAGTAATAGATAATCCTGTTTTATTAGAACATAATAATAAAGAACGTGTTTTATTTAAAAGCAATGATAAAAACTATTTTATGGATTTAAATACTAATTCAAATAATAAAAAGCTTGAGAATAATATTGAAAATACAAATAAAATTATATCCTTCGATAAACCTTTAGAAGGCTTTTTAGATAATAAAAAAGGTACTTTTCATAAAGATACTAAAGATAATCAAGTTAAATTTAATAGCCATGAAAATATAGAAAATATTAGGCATAATATAAATGATAAAGTTATAAATAAAATGGATTTGGAAGATGTTCAATCATTAGAAGTATTAGAACCAATAAAATATGATTTGGATTCTAAAATAATTAATAACAAATTGCCAGAAATACCTAAAATAGTAAATAATACTCCTAATGAATCTTTTAATAAAATAAAAACGGAAATATTAGAATTACAAAGTAATTTGGAAAAATTAGTAGATAATTCTTTAATAGAAGATCCTAAAAAATTATCCGATAAAATGGTTTTAATGCAACAAATGTTTGGAACTTTAGAAGGGCAAATCAAAGTTTTACAAAAGGAATTAGAGCCTTTTAAAAATGATGATGAAGATGATTCTGATATAAGCGATAATCCTATTTCTGAAATATTAGGAACAAGTACTAAAAAACCTGCTTCTAATGAAGAACCTGTCCAAAATAAAAAGAAAGTAGAAATTAAAATGTCTTTTGATTCTTTATTAAAAGCTGTTCTTTCTGATATTTCTGCAAAAGTAGAGAAGGTTTCCTTAAATTTACATGGAAGAGAGTTATTAGCAACTAAAGAAAATTGTTTCTGTATGCCTCTTTCAATTCCTTATGGTGATTTAAAGTTTCAAGGTGAAATTATTGTAAAACAAGAAGAAGATAAAAAAACTAAAACAAATTTAGGAAAAACCCTTGCAATAACATTGGCTGTAGAAACAAAAAATTTAAAAACTATTGTTTTAGAATTTATAAATATAGAAAAAGATTTACAAATAGCTATAAAAGTAGAAGATAATAGAATAAAAACTGTTTTTGATAAAAATATCGCTAATATAAATGAAAGAATGAAAAAATCTAAATTTTATGTAAAACCTGTTACTTGTTCTATAAATACCAGTCCTATAAAAGTTAATAAAATTTTGATTCCTCAGAATACTTTTCCAAAGAGTCTTAGAAGAATTGAAAGCATTATTTAAGTTATAATGTATTTTTGTTGAATTATAAAATAGGATTAATTTTTATGGAAAAAAAATATTTTCAAGATTTTATGCCAGGAAATGTTTGTTTTGGTTGTGGTAATGATAATCATGAAGGTCTTCAAATAAAAAGCTATTGGGAAAATGATGAAAGTGTTTTAATTTGGAAATCTGAAGAAAAATATCATGGTTGGGCTAATTTATTGAATGGTGGAATAATAGCAACCTTAATAGATTGTCATTGCATGGGAACAGCTATGGCGTATGCTTATCAATCTGAAAATAGAGAATTAGATTCTCAACCAGAATATAGATATGCAACAGGAACTTTAAGTATAAAATATTTAAAACCAACTTCAAATAATTCTTTAGTTGAACTTAGAGCAAAAATAAAGGAAGTAAAAGGTAAAAAGACTGTTTTAACTTGTGATGTTTTTTCTGATGGTGTTAAAACTGTAGAGTCTGAAGTTATTGCAATAAGAGTTTTTGATAGTTCTGTAAAATCAGAAAGTAACCCTTTTATTTAAATTATTTTAAAACTTTGATTTTTATTATAAAAAAATGCTAAAATACCAAAAAAGTAATTTTAATAACTTGTTAAATATATTAAATATATGTTAATAAATTCAGGTAAACATTAGGTTTGAGTTACCCGAACATTTAGGGTAACTTTTACTTTTAAATCTTTTATTCAAATATCTTTTATATTCCAAAAACAAAACTCAAAAACCTAAATACACTTACTATTCTCTTCTTATTATATACTCTTCAGTCAATTATATTTTAAAACAGTAATGTTATTGTTGTATTTTTCTTATCCTATTATTACCTCCATCAACTACAAATATATTTCTAGAGCTATCTATGGCTAATCCCAAAGGAAAATTAAATTTAGCATCAGAAATTAACCCATCAACAAATCCTTGTGAAGTTCCTGCAATAGTTGAAACAACACCATTTGTAGTTATTTTTCTTACCCTATGATTATACGGTTCTGATAAGAATATATTTCCAGAGATATCTAATGCTAATCCAAAAGGAAAATTAAATTTAGCATCAGAAATTAACCCATCAGCAAATCCTGCGACACTTCCTGCAATTGTCGAAACAATACCATTAGGAGTTATTTTCCTTATTTTATGATTACCTGAGTCAGTTACAAATATATTTCCTGTACTATCTACCGCAATTCCTACAGGCATTGAAAACTTAGCATTAGCTCCTGCTCCATCAGCAAATCCTGCGATACTTCCTGCAATAGTTGAAACAAAACCATCAGGAGTTATTTTTCTTATCTTATTATTACTTTTATCACTCACAAAAATATTTCCAATACTATCTATTGCAATTCCAGTTGGATTAGCAAACTTAGCCTTAGTACCCATTCCATCAGCAAATCCTGCTACACTTCCTGCAAAAGTTGAAACAATACCATCAGGAGTTATTTTTCTTATCTTATGAGAAAGTACATCGGTTATAAATATATTTCCTGAGTTATCTAAAGCTAAGCTATCAGGTTGGTTGAACTTAGCATTATCTCCTATTCCATCAGCAAATCCCTCTTCAGCACCTGCAAAAGTTGAAATAACCGAATTTGTAGTTATTTTCCTTATCTTATGATTACCTGAGTCAGTTACAAATATATTTCCTATACTATCTAATGCAATTCCATAAGGTTGGTTAAACTTAGCATTAGAAGAAGTTCCATCAGCAAATCCAACTAAACTCCCTGCAATAGTTGTAACTATTGTATTTATTGGAGTAGGAGTAGGCACAGGAGTCGAAATTATTATACTTGTCGGTGTAGGTGTAGGTGCAGGAGGAAAATTTGATGTATTTATAGGTGTTGACGTTGTGGTAGGAGGAAAAATTGGTGTTGAAGTAGCCGCAGGAGGAAAAACAGGTATATTTGTTGGTATTGGTGTAGGAAGTGTTGTAGGAATGATTGTACTTGTCGGAGTTGGTATAGGAACAGGAGTCAAAACACTTGTGCTTGTTGGTATTGGTATAGGTATTTCTACTATTGATGTTTTATCTTTTGGTTTAATTATTTCTTCAACTATTTTTTTCCCTTCTTTTGTTATGTTAATATCAACACTTTTTTTGTAAATATTATCCAAACTATATGTTGCAACTATAGTAGTTAATCCAATTCTTTTTGCTGTAACATTTCCCTTATCATCAACTACTGCAATAGTATTATCAGATGATGACCATACAACATTACTATTTTTTGTTCCATCTGCCATATATACTGTTGCACTAAGGTTAAAAGTTTCTTCTGGTTTTAATTCTACAAGATTTTTATTAATATTAATATTATCTATAATTTTTTTCCCTACAACTTTAACAATAGATCTTTTTATTGAATTTCCATATTTATACTTTGCCAATATTCCAACTTCACCACTTTTAATAGCTTTTGCTTTTCCATATTTATCAATATCAACAATATTTTTATCTTCTGAAAACCACTCAACATTTGTATTTGAATTATCAATTTTATCATCTTCTTTATATAAAATAGCTGTTAAAAGTGTGGATTCACCTTCATTAAGAACAGTGTTAAATGGTTCTATAGATATACTTTTTAATTTAGATGTTTGAATTGAATCAATAGAACTTTTTTCTAATAAACTAGAAATTGAAATACAAGAAAATAAGTTTGAAACTAAAATTGAAAAAATTATTATAGATTTTTTATTAAGCATATTTACATTTTTTTTATAATCAATTCATAATTATAGCATTTAATTTAAAATAAATTTTAGATTTATATAATTGAATAATTTTACTTTATTTATCAAAAAGAAATAAAAGCTGTATGTTTTATTGGAACTTGTATAGACTTCTTTTCATCTTCAAAAAGAGCTGAATTTTTATCTATTTCTAACTCTATACTACAAGTTGATTTTTGACATAAAAGTTTTTTATCTTCAAGATGCTTTATTGTAAATCCTTTATTTGATGAAAAAATATCAGTTAAAAATTTCTCACAATATGCTTCTTTAGCTGATTTATCCAATTCTGCTACTTTTTTCATATTTACATCATCAAAAGTATCTAAATTCCTATCAACTAACCTAAAACCTAATAAACCTGTTTTTTCCTCTTGTTTTAAACTATTTTGAATAAGTTCAAAGCTTTTTACAAAACCAAATTTTAGCTTATTTGGGCTGATATATGGAACAAAAACATCAAGCATATTCTTTTTTGTAAGGCTCTCAAAAATTTCATCTGGAAGAGTTGTAATAAACTCTTGTAAATTATTAAAACCAACTTTTTTAAGATCATTTAAAAACTTGGTAGGGTCTATTTTTCTCATTTTTAAAAATTTAGATTCAGCAAAAACTTTTTCAAACTCTAAATTAGGAAAACCAGATTCTTTTGTTTTTTCAAAAAATTGAGCATATTCATTTTGAAGTGAAACATGATTAAAAACTAAATTCTCTCTTTTATCTGTTTGAAATTTATGAGTAGAAGATATAATTTTTGTCAAAAAATCAGTTGTTTTAGTTCCTTTTAAAATACCTTCAAAAAAACTAGCTCTTTGCTTAGAATTTAATAATGCAGAAATATCTTCTCCATCTTTTGGTTTTATTAATGCTTTTATTTTATTATCCAAATCATTTAAATCCTTTGGTCTTTTTTCTTTTGGTTGAGTTAATAAATGATAAATATTTTGTAATAATCCTCTAATACTACCAACATCAGGTAAATACATTTCATTTGCTCTTATTTTTAATTCTGGTGAATTTTCTACTTTATATTCATCTTTTAATTTAAAAAATAATTGCCCAGAAGAAGTTACTTTTTCCCAAATAGAATAAACACTATCTTCATTATCAAAAGAAGTATTTTCTAAAAAACTAACCATAGCTGGAATGGCTTGTGCTTGAACTTTTGCCCCATAAGTATTACTACAAAAACCATAAGTATAATCTTTAAAAATTTGACCAGAGCATAATTTTACATCATATCCCGATAATGATATAAACACATTATTATTTGACTCATGACACAATCTTCTAATTAGTTCTATAACTTGAAAAGATTGATATACAGCTTGTCCACCCCATGAAGAATAAGGCGATTTATTAAAAAGATCTCCTTCTAAAACTAATTTTGTTTTACAATCTTTATTCCATCTAAAAATATTTTTATCTTGATAGATTAACTTGTATTTTAATAAAGTATCTCTTAATCTCAAAAAATCACCTTGAACATCAGTGATAAGAAGTATTTTATCTCCTGTTTTTAATGGGTTTATATTAGTGCTTTTACTTGCAATAACATCAGGTGGATTTTCAAACGGTTGAGGTTTATTTTTTACTTCAGGAACAATAAAAGGCTCTTCTTTTTCTTCAACTATATCATCTTTAAGTGTAAGAATATCTTCTTGTCGAGGAATTTGAGGCAAAACCTTTTTTTCTACTGGTTTACTTGGAGTATTTTTAAAAGTAGGTATTATTTCGACAATAAACTCACATTTTTGTTTTATATTAGCAGCTCTTTTATCATCTTCCATCCATTGAATTGCAAGAAACTTGGCTGCTCTTAATGATCTTTTTATATCATTATTTTCTTCTGCAATTTTTGACAAAATATCAACTTCATCTCTAATTTCAGCTTCTGACATATTCACAAATTCTTGAAGAATAAGTGTTTTAGCTCCATCTGCTCCATATTGAGCAATTGTATTCATAAACATAGGCGAAGACATTATCTTGCTTTTCTTTATGGCTTTTCCTTTTTCAAAAGTCAAATCTTGTTTAGATTGGTCAAAAGTTTTATTTTGACCATCTTTATTATTATTAAAGTTTAGACCAGACACAATGAAAACCTATTTTTTTAATGATTTTTCAAAAGCAGAAAGAGTTGTTTTTTTGTAAGCATCACTTGATATGTATTTTAAAATTACAACTAGTTTTTCAGGTGCTAAATAGCCTTTTACTAATCCACTAATTTGTTTTCCTTTTGGATCTAAAAAAACTAAGCTAGGATATGCTTCTATTTCATATTTTTTTAGCAAATCTTTTTCAAGCATAGCTTTATTACTTTCTATTCTAAACTTTGATGTTCCTTCAATATTAATAGCTACAAATTTTTCAGCTAAAAGTTTTTTTACTTCTTCATCTTGAAAAGATTGAGCAATTTTTTGACAAAATCTATCTTCTGATGTGCAAAAATTTAAAACAGCAAATTTTTTATTTTGTTCTGCTAAAAATAAGCCTCTTTTATAATCATACCAATCATGACTAACAACTTCTTTTTTGGTATTTATTGTTCTCGATTCTAAGTACTCTGTTGGGTCAAGTGCTTTTGCATTTGTAATCATTGACAAAGTAAAAAATAAAGCACTTCCGCTTATTAATAAGTTTTTTACGGTTTTATTCATAAAACTATTCCTTTCTAGGCTACAATCCAAGCATAACGGGCAGGATATAAACATATTTCTAGTATTGTACTTAAAACTTTTGCATATTCCCCTATCTGAGATAGTTTAGAAGCAAATGCAATTTGTTTCCTTAATTCATCTTTTTTAGCAAGATTTTTGTTTATTATAGAATCATAGTTCTTTATACTACTTTTAAAAAAAGTTTTTTGTATTAGAAACCACAATCCTTTTTTCTGATCTTTTAATTTATCATTTCTGATTGAGATAATTAGTTTTTCGTTTTCAGCGATATCTTTTTCTATCATATTTATCCAATTAGCCAAAGAAGAATACTTTCTTTTATAATCTTCTCCACCAGATTCATGAAACTTTTTACTTAGACCAAAAAGCATTGTTTTTACTAGATGTAATGCTGGTTCATAATCTTTTTCTGTATCCAAAGAAAGGATTAAATTATGTATAGCACCTTCACTATCTTTACTGCTCAAATCTCTCAACGCATTATTATAGTAATGTCTGGCCGGCATCATTGTCTTACCAGCATTTCTTATATATCTTTTTGCTTGACTTCTATCTAAGACAGAATCTAAGCACTTCTGCAACGATACAGGAGTTGACATTGTTGACTTTGCTTTTGCAATAAAAATAATTTTTATTTGCCTAATTGTATCATAATTATTTGTAAGATCAAAGATAATTATGAATGCTTGAATGCTTAATTATAACTTGAAAAAATAATTCTAAAATCAATCTTAAAATTAATGAAATTTTTTCATACTCAAAAAATTAGAATCATATATAATTAACATTGAATATGGTGTTTTAAAAGAAAGAGAAAATGACAAAAAAAATTTTAACTATCCAAATTATTAAAATATAGTATGAAAAATGAATGAAAATATTTATTTAAAAAAAGCCCATATAAAAGATTACAAATCAATTCAAGATGCTAAAGTTGAATTTAAAAATGGTTTGAATATTATTATTGGTAAAAATGGTTCAGGTAAATCTAATTTAATAAATTTTTTATATAACAATTTGAATTTTGATTTTGCTAATATGTATAGTGCTTCTTCAAAACTAGAGTTAATTAATAATAAAAAAGAAGTTATTTCAATATCTACTAAAGAAAATAATGAATTTGATTTAGATAATTTTAATCATATTAATCAACTTAAAAATTTTATTATTACAAATAATGGAAATTTATTATTTAGCATGAATAAATCAGATGAGATCTCTAATTATTTAAATAATAATAAATATAATTATGATTCTATTAAATATATAGATTTAATGATTAAACATGGTTTACCAAATGATTTAAGTATAATAAAAGATCCTTTATCATTTTCCAGAAAAGATAATTCTTTATTTGATGATAATAACAAACCTCATTTTATAAGAGTAATTTTTCCCAAATTATATCCTATATTGAGAATAATTAATGATAATAAACCTAAACCTGAAGAAATAGAAAAAAAAATTATTTCTATATTTAATGAAATTCTTTTTGATAAAATTAAAGATTCATTAAAAAAATTTACCTCAATTAAAGATATTCGTTTAAATAATTTTAGTGTAGTTGTAGAAAAAAATAATATTCTTATAAATAACTTGTATATGGAGTTTAAAATAGATAGTAGATGGTACACATTTAATAATTTATCTGATGGAACTCAAAGAATATTTTATATCTTATCTGAATTATTAGCTGATACTAAACATAATCTTTCGGGGTCTCTTTTTAGATATTCTATAAATCCTTTTGATAAAATAATATTTTTAGAAGAACCAGAACTTGGAATACACCCTCATCAACTTTTTAAATTAATGGTTTTTTTAAAAGAACAATCTCAAGATAAACAAATTATTCTTACAACTCATTCTCCAAAATGTTTAGATATTCTAGATGAAGATGAATTAGATAGAATTTTAATATGTTCTATGACTAAAAAAGGCACGAAAATAAAAAATCTTACAAAAGAAGAAACAAAAAATGCGAAGATATATCTGAAAAATGAAGCATATTTGAGTGATTATTGGATTCATTCAGATTTGGATGAATAATATGCTAATAGGAATAATTGGAGAAGATCCTTATGATACAGATTCTATAAAAAATATTCTTTCAAATAATTATGATAAAGAAATTTTTTTTAAACCTATTCTGAGAGAAGTAAGAGGTTCTCATTTATTATCAAAAAAAACAAAAAAACTATTTGATATTGAGATACAAAAGAAAAAATATGATTTAATAATATTTAGTGTTGATTTAGATGATTTAGAACATAATACTAAAAAATTAGAAAATATAAAGAAAGAAGTTAAAAATATTTTAGTAAATATAAATGATTATATTCTTTTAATTCATATTTTTGAATTAGAATGTTTGATATTAGCAGATATTGAATCTTTTAATAAAATATTTAATTCAACAATACATTTTAGTGCAAATCCTATGTTTAAAGAAAGACCAAAAGAGTTTTTACAAGAAAAAACAAGTAAATTAAGAAAAAAATTTGCTGTAGATAATAATCCAGATATTTTTGAAAAATTAGATTTTAATGCACTAAAAAAGAACTGTAAATATTTTAAAACATTTATATCTGAATTAGATGATAAAATTATTAGGTTAAAAAACAATAATTAATTTACTCAACAAAAATATTCTTTAAATAAAATTCTTTATTGCTTTCAAAAACTCCTCTTCAAACGAGGTTAAACTCATTTTTTTAGAAAACTCCAAACTTTTTTTTGCATAGTTTTCATTACTATCGATTAATTTTATTGCCTCAAAAAGATTATTTTCATTTAATTTTTGAGCATTTATAGTTATACCAATCCCTTTTTCAATAACTATTTTTGCATTATCTGGTTGATCATGTGCAAAAGGAACTAAAATCTGAGGTTTACCAGAAAATAGTGCTTGTGCTGTTGTTCCTACTCCACATTGATGAACAATTATTTTTGCTTGTGAAAATAATTTAGAAAAAGGTTCATAAGGAGAAACATGTATTTTTTCATCTTTTAAAATATACCCATGAATAGGTTTTGCATTTTTACCAACTAAAAATATAGCTCTATGCCCACTTTTCTTTACAGCACGATAAGCTGTTTCAAAAAAATTATTTTTTGTTAAAACTATTGCTGTTCCTAGTGTAAAAACTATAGGTTTTTCTCCATTTTCTAAAAATTTTTGAGTTTCAAGAGATAATTCAACCTCTTTTTCTTCATCAAATAAAGGAAAACCAACTTGAAATGTTTTTTCTGGCCAATCTTTTTGCGGTTCTCCAAAGTCTTTATCAAAAAGAGCTAACGTTCCATGACTAGAAAAATTTTTAACCAAAGGATTTTCCATTTTTGTTGTTAAACCTATTTCTTTTCTAAATTTTTTTAGATCTTTAAACCAAGAGTTTGAACTTTTTTCCATTATTGAATAAAGAAAATCAAAAAATGATGGCCCTAAAAATTTTAATTTTGGTAAAAAAGGTAAAGGCCCTAAAATTGGCGGTTCATAAGATGATAAAAATGTTGATGGTTGCAATATACAAGATAAATATGGGATCTGTTTTTTTTCTGCAACAAGTGGAGTTATAATTGTCAAAAGATGTGAAATTATTAAAGAACAGCCTTCAG
>JBBTGK010000113.1:19568-19833 GCA_038060635.1 Cyanobacteriota bacterium
TTCTTTTAGAATTATTTCATAATTATGTTTTATATATGGTGATAAGATTTTTTTTAAAATAAATTCAATTCCTGTTCTGGGGTGATTAACATGGTTTGACCATTCATCTTCAGGTCCTAATTCTTCTAAACTAGGTTTTAATTCAACAAATTTTAATCCTAATTTTTCTACAGGCTCTCTATAGTTTGCGTGTGTGCATAAAACTACTTCATAGCCATTTTTTTTTAAAACTCTTCCCATACCTAAATATGGATTAAGATCTCCG
>JBBTGK010000114.1:0-5538 GCA_038060635.1 Cyanobacteriota bacterium
TTGTAGAACAAGAAAAAAGTACGACGGAGCATACTGTTAAATATATTATTTTTTTCATTTTTGTCTCCTTAATTATCATTAGATATTTTTATTTTTTACAGAAAAAACTGTAAAATCATTAATTTTATTTGGTGTAAATCTAAATGTTCTATTTAGTATAGAATCTTTGTCTGTTTTATCTCTAAAAGTTTTTTTAAAATCAATTAAATATTTTGCTTCATTTCCTGTTTTATTTGCTAAAAGGGGTTTACTAGTTTTAATTGTTACAGAAGAATCATCTGCTGCCCATGCAAAAATTAAATTATTATCAATTCTATCAATAATAAAAGCTTCTTTTTGAGTATCAAAATTGCTTTGAGATGTTATTCTAAAATAGTTTTCAACATCATCTCTTCTTACTGGTTCACTAAAAACCATTTCAATTTTTAATGAATCTGATAAAACACCTGTTATATTAGGAGTTAAACCATCAGGAGTTCTTGGAACAGAATTTATTGTACTTGAAACATCAGAATCGGTTGCTGATACTCCATTTATTTTTAAACTTGATACTTCTGGTTCATCTTGAATTGAATATAAATTATTAGGATCGCTTTCTCCTTTACCATTTCCAAATCCAAAATCAAAAATGTTAGCTTTTGGATCTCCTACTAAATTAGATTTTAACATTTCTATTCTTGTTCTAGTTGTCCATCCATCTTTTTTAGCTGTTATTTCTATTTTTGCACAAGTAGGAGCATTTCTAAATACATAAGTTCCAAATTGTGTTTTTTGTGGTTCTCCTATCCAATAAACAGAAGGTTCTGCGGATCTTGCTGTTACTGTTGCGTCATCAACTGGTTTTCCTGAAGTATCAAAAACAATACCATCAAAAGTTACGTTTTCTTTAATATCTGATGTTGTTCCAATAATAGAATTATAATCGTTTAAATAGTATTTAGATATAATGTTAGAACCCATACACAAATTTATTTTAGGTAATATTAAACTATTAAAAAAATTAGATTTAAAAACAACATTTTGAGATTTATTATCAGACGTATATATATTTATATAAGTAGAACCATAGTTAATTCCTTTTAAAATTCCATTTTGAACAGAAATAAAATTACTATCATTACTTTCCCAAATAACATTATTTGTTTTTGTTCCATCTTTATATTCAACTTCTGCTTCAAAGCTGTCTTGAGATTCTAAAGTTGTATCAAAGTTAAATTGTTTTTTATGTTCACCAGTTTTTGCAATTATATATCCATCTTTTTTTGATTTTACTGTTATAGATTTTATTTCTCTTTCTATTATACTTAATTCAAAATTTTTTGATATATTAGGGTATTTACTTGAAGTTGCCGTAATATTTACTTTTCCTACTGAAAGAGCTTGTAAAAAATTATCATTACCTATTTTCATTATTTTTTCATCAGATGATTTCCAAATAATATCATTACTAATATTTCCATTTTCATCTTTAACATCAGCATTAATTTTAAAAATAGTACCTAAATAAACACTATCTTGATTTTTTAATGTTAATTCTGGTATTTGTAGTGGTTTTATAACATTATTTTTCTCTATAGTACTTGTATTATTCGTAGTAGTTGTTGTAGTTATAGTTTTAACTGGCTCATTTATTTTTGTAGAACAAGAAAAAAGTACGACGGAGCATACTGTTAAATATATTATTTTTTTCATTTTTTATTTCCTTAATTATTTTTATGTATCCCTATAAAACTTGCATAGCATATAAATTATTTGGATCTGTTCCGTTTATATCATTTCCACGACCAAAATCAAAAACATTAGCTTTAGGATTTCCAGAGATACTTGATTTTAAAACTTCAGTCCTTACTCTTGTTGTCAAACCATCTTTTCTAACAATAATTTCTATTTTTACACCAACAGGAGCATTCCTAAATACATAAGAACCTCCTTGAGTTTTTTGAGGTTCTCCTACCCATGATACAAAAGGGCTAATTGATTTTGCATTAACTATTGCATTATCAACAGAAATACCATAATTATCAAAAATTTGTCCTCTAAAAATTGATTTTTCAGAAACATCTTCGATTGAATCAATATCATTATTATAGCTAGAGTTATAGTCATAATAATCATTATATTTAGGTACTAGCATTATTAAATTATTAACAAAATTAGCTCTAAAAACAACTTTTTGAGATTTATTATTACTTGGATGAATACTTATATCACTAGAACCATAAACAATTCCTTTTACAATTCCATTTTGTACAGAAATAATATTATTAGAATTATTTTCCCAAACAACTTCTTCTGTTTTTGAACCATCTTTGTATTCAACTTCTGAAATAAAACTATCTTGTGATTCAATTCTACTATCAAAATTAAATTGTTTTTTAGGTTCATCTGTTTTTGCAATTATATAACCATCTTTTTTAGATCTTACAGTTATAGATTTTATTTCTTTTTCTTTTATAATCAAATCAAAGCTTTTAGATATATTTTGATATTTTCTTGATGTGGCTGTAATTTTTATTTTGCCGATAGAAAGGGCCTTTAAAAAATTATCCTTTTCTATTTTTCCTATTTTTTCATCAGATGATTTCCAAATAATATCATTACTAATCGTTCCATTTTCATCTTTAAAATCAGCATTTAGTTTAGATATACTACCTAAATAAATATTATCTTGATTTTTTAATGTTAGTTCTGGTATTTGCAATGGTTTTATAAATTTATTTTTTGGCTCTGAAAAACTAAATTCTTTAGAATCATTTCTATTTTTAATTGGTTCATTATTTACTTGTACAATACAAGAAAAAAGAAACAAAGAGCAAATACCTGAATATATTACTTTTTTCATTTTTATCTCCTTAATTATCATTAGATATTTTTATAAAACTTGAATAGCATATAAATTATTAGGATCTGTTCCATTAGCTCCATTTCCAGATCCAAAATCAAAAACGTTAGCTCTTGGATCTCCTATTAAGTTAGATTTTAAAACTTCTCTTCTTGTTTTTGTTGTAAAACCATCTTTTTTAACTGTAATTTCTATTTTTACTCCAACTGGAGCATTTCTAAATACATAAGCCCCAGATTGTGTTTGTTGAGATTCGGCTTGCCATACAACACAAGGATTAATTGATTTTGCTGTCATTATCGCATCATCAACAGGAGTGCCAAATGAATCAAAAACTTTTCCATTGAATGTAGCTTTTTCTTTAACATCTACTACATTACTATCATAGTAATAAGAGTATTTAGAAAGATTTCCTATATCATTTGAACATTCAATTTTACTGTTAAATAAATTATCAACAAAATTAGCTCTAAAATCAACTTTTTGAGATTTATTATCAGGGTTATATATATTTATATCAACAAAACCATAAGAAATACCTTTTATAATTCCATTATCTACAGAAATAACATTACTATTATTACTTTCCCAAATAACTTGTTCATTTTTTGAACCATCTTGATATTCAACTTCAGCTGAAAAACTATCCTGAGATTCTATTCTATTATCAAAGTTAAACTGACTTTTAGATTCACCAGTTTTTGCAATTACATAGCCATCTTTCCTTGATTTTACAATTATACTTTTTATCTCTTTTTTATTTTTAGTTATATCATTGTTTGGTTGATTTAATGTTGTAGAACAAGAAAAAAGTACGACGGAGCATACTGTTAAATATATTATTTTTTTCATTTTTTTATATTCCTGACATGTCATTTGCTATAATAACTCTTTGAGAGTTGTTTATATCTATATTAGCTGCTCTTGAAGGCTCTCCAGTATCAAGTGGTCTTCCAGATGGATCTGTTATTTTAAAGAAATCAATAGATGCAGGTAAAGGATTGACCGTTAAACTATCTTTAACTACACCATTTATTTCATCATTATATTTTCCATTAATAAGTCCTGCGGATAGAATAACTCTATCATCTCTATCAAATGCTTGTGGATTAAGTTCAATTGTAATAATATTTTTTCAACTTTAGCAGATTTTAATGGGTTTGTAGATCCTCCATATTTTGTTGAGGTGTTAGAAAATCCACCTCCTAAAGCTTTTGTAAATAAAAATAAAGAGGATCTATTACTAAGCGTATTTTGTAAATCACCTGATGTTAATCTTGCAATTGAATAAACTCCTTTAAAAATACCTGAAGCTTTTTCTTTAAAACCTAAAATAGTTACATTATTAGAATTTATATTATTGGTATTATAAGCAAATAATTGAAGATTTTTATCGTTTGCAGTTGTATCATCTGTTGGATCGGCAAGTAATGCTTGAGGAACTATTTTATTTATAACTTCCATTGGTTTACTAAAAGTTATTTTAACTATATCATTTGAAGAACCACCATCAAGCGCTTGTATTCCTGTTATAAAAGGATCTAAATCTTGATTTTTTACAGAAAAAACTGTAAAGTCATTTATTTTACTAGGGCTGAATCTAAAATATCTGTTAACTTTAGAGCCTTTATCAGTTTTATCTCTAAAAGCAGAAGTAAAATCAAGCATATATCTAGCTTCATCTCCAAGTTTATTTGCTAAAATTGCGTTAGATGTTTTTATTGTTACCAAAGTATCATCAGTAGACCATGAGAAAGAAAGTGCGGAGTTATTTTTATCAATAATAAAACTACTTCTTCTATTATTAAAATTAGCTTGAGATAAAACTCTAAAATAGTTTTCTACATCATCTCTTCTAACAGCTTCACTAAAAGTCATTTCAACTGTTAATGAATCTGAAGAAAGACCTGTTAAATTTGGATTTAATCCTTCAGGTTTTCTAGGATTTGGATTCAATGTGCTTGCTCCATCAGAATCTGTAACGGTTCTACCATTGATTTTTAAGATTTTTATTTCTGGTTCATCTTGAATAGAGTATAAGTTGTTAGGATCTGTTGCACTAACTCTATTTCCTGAACCAAAATCAAAAATATTAGCGTTTGGATCTCCATTTATATTCGATTTTAAAACTTCTATTCTTGTTCTAGTTGTCCAGCCTTCTTTTTTAACTGTTATTTCTAATCTTACACCAACAGGAGCATTTCTAAATACATAAGCTCCAGATTGTGTTTTCTGACCTTCACCAGACCATTTAATACCTGTGTCATAGCAAGGGTTATAAACACCTGTCCAAGAAACAGAAGGATCTACAGATTTTGCGGTTACAATTGCATCATCAACTGGAACACCTGAAATATCAAACACTTTACCACTCAATGTTGCTTTTTCTTTAATATCTGATGTTGTTCCTGTTGTATCTTGTGGAGGATTATAAACTGCTGGAGATGAAGGATCACCTGAATAAGAATATGTATACTCATAAGAATCTTGATAAACTAATTTATATTTTGGATAATATTCTCTAAAATAAGATGTTGATTGGCAAGGATCTGTTATTGTTTCACTTAATTTTTCTCTAAAACCAATAGGAAATTGAATATAATTATCTTTATAATCTTTTAATTCTATTCTTATTCTTGCTTCTCCATAACCAATTCCTTCCACAAAAAAAGCTTTTTCATTTTCATTAGAAGTAT
>JBBTGK010000115.1:0-5672 GCA_038060635.1 Cyanobacteriota bacterium
TTTGCTCTAATTTTACTTTGCTATTATAATTTTTTATCGAACTCAGGTTATTTATTTAGTAATAGGAAATTTATTTCTATTCCAACTTATCATCCCACCCTGAAAATTTGTTAGATTATTAAATCCAGCTTTTTTCATTGTTTTAGCAGCATTAGAACTTCTGTTTCCACTTCTACAAACTAAAATATAATTTTTATTTTTATCTAATTTTTCAATAGCTTTTGGAATACTACCAAGTGATATTTTTAAAGAATTAGGAATTATTCCATCTTTCCATTCAAAAGGTTCTCTAACATCAATAAAAATATTATTTTTATCTTTTTTATCAAAAATTTCTTTTATTTGAACAGCATCTTTAGTTTCAATTTTAGAAACTTTAACACCTGATTTATTTTGAATTTCCTTTGCATGTAAAAAACTTGGAAAGTTTAATAAAGATATAGCTGAAAGTAATGCACTTAAGAAATAATTTAATTTTTTCATTTTTACCCCAAGATTATTTTTAATATAATTTTATATATTTAAAATTATAATATACTATACACTATATAGTATATAGTATATCTATTTTTATGAAAATTATTATTATGAAAAAAAAATTTAAAAAATTAGCACTAGTTTTAACATTTAACTTGATTTCAATACCTGTTTTTGCAGCATCTGGAGTGTGGAATACAAATGAAATAAAACTTCCTATTATAAAAGATAAATTATCTTATAGAGTTTTTAATCGCTCTTATTTTACAGATAAAGCTTTAGGCATAGATAGTATGATATTAAGAACAGGTCCAATTATTAATTTTACTGATAATTTTTCATTAGCATTACATACTTCTTTTGCAGGTTTTAATAAAGAAGGAAATAAATTTGTTCAAGAAGTAAGATATGAAGTAGAACCAAATTTTGATTTTGTTTTTGATCGTTTTAAAATCAGTGATAGAAATAGATTTGAAGTAAGGGTTTTTGATAAAATTAGTTTTAGATACAGAAATAATTTATCTATTGCCTACAAATTAGATTTTCCCCTAACACCTTATCTTTCTGATGAAATTTTTATTTCTCCTACAGAAAAACCTTCTAATAGATTTACTTTAGGAGTATCATATCCTGTAACTAAAGATTTAAAATTTAATCTTGGTTATATGCATATCACTAGTATGCAAAATGATAATACTTGGAATAACTCACCTACATTAGTGATTAGTTTTTTAAGTGATTTGACAAAATAATATTGATTCTCAAAAATGCTAGAATCAAAAATTAAAACCGTAAATATAATTTTTGATTCTTTTTTTATTTTAGTATAGACATTTTTATTATATTGATATATACTATAGGGTGTATGGTATGTAAGAAAAATTTAAAAGGAACAGATGATAGAAATATTTGGTTATATAGCTGCAACACTTATGGGTTCTACTTTAGGACTAATAGGTGGTGGTGGATCTATATTGACAGTACCTATTTTGGTATATCTTTTTAAAATACCACCTGTTTTAGCAACAGCTTATTCTCTTTTTATTGTAGGACTAGCAAGTTTTTTTGGAATGTTAGGATATTTAAAAAATAAACTAGTTAATTTTAAAGTTGGTTTGGTTTTTGCTCTTCCTTCTTTTGTAGGAGTTTTTACTTCAAGAAAATTTATTATGCCTAGTTTACCAAAAGAACTTTTACATGTAGGTAGTTACACATTAACAAGAGATACAGGGATTTTGTTTCTATTTTCAATAATGATGGTTATAGCTTCAATTAGTATGATAAGAGCTAAAAAACCTTCAGAAAATGAGAATGAAGTTAAAAAAGAAATTTCTGAAGTTAAAAAGATAACTTTTATAATTTTAGAGGGTCTTATAGTTGGTCTTTTAACTGGATTAATTGGTGCAGGAGGAGGATTTTTAGTAATTCCTGTATTAGTTATGTTTGCTAAACTTGATATGAAAGAAGCTATTGCAACTTCATTAATGATTATTGCAATTAAATCTCTATTCGGATTTTTAGGTGATGTAGGTGGCAATCAACAAATAGATTGGTTATTTTTATTTGGATTCTCAGTTTTTACAATAACTGGTGCATTATTAGGCTCTTATTTCTCTAAATTTGTACCAAGTGATAAACTTAAACCTATATTCGGTTGGTTTGTTTTAGTAATGGGTATTTTTATCCTTCTTAAAGAAGGGGCTTTTTCAGGACATTAATTATTTATTTTATATTTTAGAGGTATTTATTATGATTTTTAGACAAATGTATGATAGTGAAACATCGACCTATACTTATCTATTAGGTGACGAGAAAACAAAAGAAGCTGTTTTAATTGACTCTGTTTTTGAACAAGTTGAAAGAGATGCTAACTTAATTAATGAGTTAGGGTTAAATTTAAAATATTTGATGGAAACACATGTTCACGCAGATCATATTACTGGTATTGCAAAAATTAAAGAAAAATTTCCTTCTGCAAAATCAGTTTTATTCAATGATTCAGGTAATATTTGTGCTGATATATATTCTCAAGATAATGACACTTTTTCTTTTGGTGATAATAACATAAAAGTTTTATCAACTCCTGGTCATACAAATGGTTGTGTTTCTTTCTACACAGAAGGAATGGTTTTTACAGGAGATTCTTTACTTATAAGAGGATGTGGAAGAACAGATTTTCAAAATGGTTCTCCAGAAAAAATGTATGATTCAGTAACTTCAAAAATATTTACTTTACCTGATGAAACAATTGTTTATCCTGGACATGATTATAAAGGAGCTTTATCTAGTTCAGTTGCGGAAGAAAAAAAGTTTAATCCAAGATTAACTAAAACAAGAGAAGAGTTCATTGATTTGATGAATAATTTAAATCTTCCTTATCCTAAAAAAGTTCAAGAATCAGTTCCTGCTAACATTGTATCAGGTGATTTGAATTATAAAAACGAATTTAAAGATATGAGTGTAAAAGAAGCTTTTGAAGTTTATCAAAACAATCCTAATTTTGTTTTTATTGATGTACGTGAACCATTTGAGTGGGCTGAAGGTTGTATTCCTAATGTAACAAAAATTTCTTTAGGCGATTTAGATGATTCTTTAGATAAATTAGATAAAGAACAAGGTTATATCATGGTTTGTCGTAGTGGTGGTAGAAGTGGTAAAGCATCTACTATGCTAATACATGCTGGTGTAAAGAATGTTTATAATATGGTCGGTGGTATGATTGAATGGAATAGAAACGATTATATAGTTGAAAAAAATTAATTAAAAAAGAGCTAGGTTATTTAATTGCTATCCAAAAAGTTATTTTATTGATAAAATACATTGGATAGCTTTTAAAAATAGATAATTATAAATTGATCATGATGGGATATTAACTATGAATGAAAAAGAGTTTTTAGAAAATGATAAATCTTTATTAGAAGCTATTTATAATAAGCTATCTTCTATTGAAGAAAGAATTTCAAGAACAGAAAATTTATTATTAGAAAGTAAAAATGTTTTATCGACTTCTGTTGATACATTTGATTCATTATTAACAAAACCTGAAGCAAATAAAAAAGTAGAAAATATACAATTAATTTTAAAAAAAATAAGTTCCGATGAATCTATTGATAGAATTATTATTTTAATTGAAAAATTAGAAAAAATATTACCAATAGTTGAAAATACTAATTTTATAGAATTTTTAGTTGATATTTTAGATGATTTTCATACTGCTTTTAAAAAATCAGGAGTTGAATTATCAAGTTTAGTTGAAAATCTTTTAAAAATATTACCTGCACTTGCAGATAAAAAAACTTTCGAGTTAATCTCTAAAATATTAGAAAATACAGATAATATTAATAATATGATAACTATGATGGATTCTTTACCAGGAGTTATAAATACAGCGGTTGATTCTTTTGATGAATACGCTACTTTAATAAATAATAAAGAAGGCTTACATAATTTAAAAGATAATTTTCAAAAAATAAAAGAAGATTTGAGTATATCTATTAATAAAGTAAATAATAAATCTGAAAATTTTGGTATTTTTGATATATTAAAACTTTTAAATGATCCTGATGTTCGTAAACAAATATTTGTAGGGCTTTTGGCTGTTAAATCAGTTAGTAATAAAATTTTAAAATAAAAATAGAGGAAAATATTATGGAAGTTAAAAACAATTATAAAATTATTATTGTTGGTGGTGGAACAGCTGGAATTTGTGTTGCAGCAAGACTAAAAAATATAGATTCTACTCTTGATATTGCAATAATAGAGCCATCTAAAAAACATTATTATCAACCTCTTTGGACTTTAGTTGGTGGAGGCGTTTTTAAAAAAGAAGAAACAGAAAGAAATGAAGTTGATTATATTCCAGATGGAGTTACTTGGATACAAGAATCTGTAGATAAGTTTTTACCTGAAGATAACAAAATTCTTATACAAAATGGAAAAGAATTAACTTATGAATATTTAGTTGTTGCAACAGGTATGGAACTTTATTGGGATAAAATAAAAGGTCTAAAAGAAAATATTGGTAAAAATGGAGTTTGTAGTAATTATTCTTATAATACAGTTGATTCTACTTGGAATGTAGTTGAACATTTTAAAGGTGGAAATGCTATTTTTACACAACCTAGTACTCCTATAAAATGCGGTGGTGCACCTCAAAAAGCTTTGTATTTAACCGAAGATTATTTTAGAACTAAATCAAAAGTAAGAGATAAAACTAAAATGATTTTTTTTAGTGGATTAGCAGGAATTTTTGGAGTAGATAAATATAAAAAAGCACTTGAAAAAGTTGTAAAAAGAAAAGAAATAGATGCTCGTTTTAGATATGATTTAATAGAAATTATTGGTGAAAAAAAAGAAGCTGTTTTTAAAAATCTTGATACTCAAGAAGAAGTTAAAATGAATTATGATATGTTACATGTAGTTCCACCAATGGGTACACATAGTTTTATAAAAAATAGTACTTTAGTTGATTCTGCTGGTTTTGTTGAAGTTGATAAATTTAATATGCAACATGTAAGATATGCAAATATTTTTTCTTTAGGCGATTGTAGTAGTTTGCCTACAGCAAGAACAGGTGCCGCAATAAGAAAACAAGCCCCTGTTTTGGTTGATAAATTAATGTCATTAATAGAAAATAGATCTTCTTCATTAGAATATGATGGTTATTCATCTTGTCCTTTGGTTACAGGATATGGAAGCCTTATTCTTGCAGAATTTAATTATCTAAGTCAACCTACAGAAAGTTTTCCTTTTGATCAATCAAAAGAAAGATTTAGTATGTATATGTTAAAGGCTTATGCTTTACCTCAAATGTATTGGAATGGTATGTTAAGAGGAAAAATGTAATCTAAGAGAAAAAAAATAGATTTAAATATAATCCACTCATATAATAGTAATGACAGGCGTAAAGCACTGCCACTACTATTATTATTCGTTATCTTAAAAAAATCACAAAAAACTAACAAAAGCTTGTAAGGATCGTGCTTTACGCCTATCCTTACAAGCTTTTGTGATACTCTAATATCTTTGTATTTTATAAAACATAAATTTTTCTCGATAGTATCTCATTTTAAATTATTATTTATCAATAAAAAAAGATTGAATAAAATAGTTCTTCATAGTATAATATGTTTACCAAAATAAGTTTTATATGATTAAAAGTCATTTAATAATATAAACAAAAAAAGAGACAATGT
>JBBTGK010000115.1:5682-12791 GCA_038060635.1 Cyanobacteriota bacterium
TTTATATTAAATAAAAAATAATTAGATATAAAAGAAAATATCACTATAAATGATACTTCAAAAAGGTACATTTTATATGTAAAAAAAGATATTTCAAAATTTGATTGGATAAAAAATGATGAATTTACAAGAAAGGTGGCTTAGGAAATGAAAAAAATAATTATAACTTTTATTGTTAGTTCTATTTCTCTTTTTTCTTGTGATAATTTTATTCTTAGTAGTAATAAGGAAAAACTTAATTTTTCTGGAAAAGATTGTAAGCCTTATAACTTGGGTTTTCCTCCTGTAGAAAAATTCACATCATATAATATAGGTGAAAAACATGTATATTTAGAAAAATCTTCAATAATAAAACCTTTTCCATACTTAGGTAAAATTAAAATATATATAAATGAAAGTATTATATCTTCCAAAATTTCAGATAAAATAGAAATAAATATTGAAAATAAATATAAAATAGATGAATTAGAAAAAATAGTAAGTGGTGGGAGATCTGGCATAAAAATAAATAATGTAGATATATTTTATTTTTATAATGGTTATTTTAGGGCTATATTTAATAATTCATGTGAATATGATTTTTTTAAATCTAAAGTATCAATACTAAATAAAGATCCTATTTTTTACGGTTTAAATAACTTTGAACTCTTTTCTAGTAAAATTGATATAACAAATGAAAAAATAGAAATAGAAAAAATAGAAACCTTATTAAAAGAATATAATAAATATTATCTAATAAATATAAAAGAAATTGAGTTTTCATCAATAAATGCATTAAAAACATTTCTTTTATTTATAAAATTAACAACTCAAGAACCAATTTTTTATAAGGATTTAGAAATAGAAATCTTTACACATCTATATCAAGATGCATAAATTAATAAGGATAGAAAAATGAAATTATCAAAGTTAAGAAAATCAATTATTTTGCTAAGTATAACATTATGTGGATGTTTACTAGCAAATATGAATAAAATTTATTACTAAAAACTATCTAATAAATTCATTGCAGGATTTCTATTTTGCATTTCAGCAATTGCTTCCAAAAGAGGTAATGTTTTTTTATGATCTTTTAATATTACATAAGGAAAACAATCTCTAAGATTTTCTAGTTTTGTTCTTAGTTCTTTAGAAACGCCTGTTCCTGATATATTATTTACTAAACTTTCACAAAAAGAAATATCTATTGCAATAAATTGAGAAATATAAGATAAAAGAATCGTATATCCAACATCTTCATTTACTCTTATTTGATAATAAATAAAATCTGTTATATATTCTTTATTAGTTGATTCACTTTCTATTTTTGATTTAAAATAATCATAAGATAATCGATATATTTCCTCATAAAGATTTGTCATTTCATGTTTTGCATAAGTTCTTGTAAATTTCTTTATTGTTTCATGCATACCTTTTATGGGATCAATATAATAATATTTTTCTGCTAAAGTAACTAAAAGATTTTTTGCATTAAAAACACCTGCAATATGTTCTATTAAATCATAGTCAACATTTCTGATAAGAGATAACAATATCATTATTTTTCGTTCATTTTGTGGTATAGAATCTAATGTAATAACATTTATATATCTTAAACTTTTTTCTTCATCTTCATGAATTGAAAGATATTTCATTATTTTAAAAACATCACCTTTAAAATTTTGAAAAGCACTTCCTACCATAGAAAGAGCTAAAGGTGTACCACTTGTTAATTCATAAACAGCGTCAACTACACTTGGATCTGATAAAACATGAAATTTTTTAAAATATTCTTCTAAATGTAAATATCCAAAATTTGAAATATATATATATTGTAAAGCCGTATCAAATCTATCTTTTAACATTCTTTCCATATCAGATTGACCTGCAACAGCAACAATTATTTCATTTTTTAATGTTTTTAAAAATATATTGAAAAAAAAGTTTTGCAATGGTTGTATTTTTTCAAACTCATCTATAATTAGAATAAGTTTATTTTTTGAAGTTATACTTTCAAAGCCTTCTAAAAATTTTCTGAATAAAATAGATTTAAAATCAACTGTTTTTACAGGTGTTTTTTTAATAGAATCGACTACACTATTTAATGTTTTAGCAATAGCTCTAACATCTGCTTGACCACTTTTCTTTTTTGGAACTTCTTTTTCAGAAAAAGTATTTAAAGAACCATAAGCTGATAAAGCACTTGCATTAAGTGGTCCTGTACCTCTTTTAATAGGAACAAGGCTTTCACCTTCTTTTTTTATTAATGATGTTGCTGGCTTAGATATAATTGTTGATGTTGTTGGTTTTGACATTAAAGGTTTATTTGCAATATTGCTAGAACTTTTTAAACTTGCAGGATTTATTTTTTGTACTTTAGGTTTAACTTCATCATCATCAGTGTTAAATGATACTTTAACTGGTTCAGAATCTTCTTTTATATCTATTTTTATTTCCTGAAAAGTTCCATCATCTGAAATAGTTCCTGCTAAAAAATTTTTATAGGCAATATCAAACTTTTCAAAATTATTTTTAAAGTCTTTATTTTTTTCTACAATGGCATTTCGTAATGCAAACAAAAAATTGATTATTCCTGTAACTTCAGAATAAACTATATCTTTTGCTTCAAGATTTATAGCTAGGTTTGGCTTGTTTATATTTTTGCAATACAACGATATTTGATTGGTAAACCATGTTTTACCTGTACCATCAGCACCTTCTATGTAAAATATGTTTGGATAGTAAGCATTTGAACTATCAATAAAATTTGATATAGAATATTTTACAGATGAAAGAGTATCATGTCTGAAAAGAAACCTTTTATCAGAATCTGGTATTTTTTTATTTTCTAAAAAACCCACAAATTACCCCAAAAAAACTTAAGCATGAATTTTATTTATAAAGTATAACTCAGTTTATATTAATAAAAAATAATAAAGTGATAATACTATAAATAAAAAAATTCTACATACACCAAAACAATGAACTAAAGGTATTTTTTGAAAATTAAAAATTAGTTTCTAAATACTTTTATACCTTTACATAGCATTGCAAAAACTTGAAATCTTTTATTTTTAGCTGTAAAATAGTGATTTGAATTTGACGATATTATTTTTGTGATTTGAACTATAAATATAGGTTCAGGGAGGTAACTATAAACCCTAATAATAACTTAGATACTAAGTTTAACACAAACAAAACGAAAAAAAAAGATTTATTTTGGCCAATAATGATAGTTTTGTCTATTTTTTCATTTGGAATCTCTTATTTTGTTTTTTATCAACTTACAAGTAAAATTGAAACTAAACAAATAAAAGAAACAAAATCTGTTTTTACCAAAGAATCTAATCAAAATACTCCAGACAAAACAATAATGATAGGAAATGGACAAGGCTCTCCAAGTGCAAGTCCAAATACAGTTGTTACACCAGATGTTTCTGGTTCACCTTCTGGATCTCCGTCTCCGTCGCCAAGTGTTTCGGTTGTAGCTTCTCCAACTCCTTTACCTTCAATATCAGTAACACCTTCTGTAGTAGCAGCTATTACTCCATCTGCAAAAATAGAGCCTGTAAAAATACTTACAACTCCAACGCCAATACAAGAAGTAAAAAAGAAAGATATTACTTTCAAAGTTAGAGTAGGAGCTTTTGATTCTAGAAATGATGCAGAAAAAAAAGCTAAAGATATTGAATCATTA
Organism: Cyanobacteriota bacterium; assembly: GCA_038060635.1. Taxonomy (GTDB): domain Bacteria; phylum Cyanobacteriota; class Sericytochromatia; order UBA7694; family JACMQJ01; genus JBBTGK01. Next base: position 9,359 of record JBBTGK010000115.1, read on the forward strand.
GGATATAATGTACTTATAGTTGATGAACCAGAAGGCTCTTATGTTCAAGTTGGAGCTTTTAAAGAAAATGACAAAGCTGTTAGTTTGGCAGAAGAAATATCTCAAAAAGGTTTTTCTGTTAGTATCAGACAAACACAAGATTAAAAATTCAATTAGGAATTTATATGAAAGAAAGATTATTTAGTGGAATCAGACCAACTGGTTCTTTGCATATTGGTAATTATTTAGGGGCTGTAAAAAACTGGGTTGATTTGCAAGACAAATATGAATCTTTTTTTTCTGTTGTTGATTTACACGCCATCACAACCCCTTTTAATCCAAAAGAATTACCTAGCAAAATAAAAGATATGTTTTGTGAGATTTTGGCATCAGGCGTAGATCCAGAAAAATCAACCCTTTTTGTTCAGTCTCATGTAAAAGAACACTTAGAATTAACTTGGATTTTATCAACCTTAACTAATTTTAATTGGTTAACAGGAATGATTCAATTTAAAGAAAAATCAGAGCAACATGCAGAAAATGTTAACTTAGCTTTGTTTAGTTATCCAACTTTACAAACTGCAGATATAGCCTTGTATAAAGCAAAAGTAGTTCCAATTGGTGAGGATCAAGTTCAACATATTGAATTGGCAAGAGATATTTTAAGAAAATTTAATTATACTTATGGTGATGTTTTTATTGAACCAAAAGAATTAATAACTGAATCTAAAAGAATTATGGGCTTAGATGCTACCAATAAAATGAGTAAAAGCTTGAATAATTATATTGCTATTACAGATACTAGTGAAGATATTTTTAAAAAACTAAGACCAGCAGTTACAGATCCTGCAAGAATTAGAAAAACTGATGCAGGAACACCTGAAAAATGTAATGTTTATACGAGCTTTCATAAATATTTTTCTGACGAAGAAACTTTAAAAACAGTACAGGAAGGTTGTACAAAAGCAACTATTGGTTGTATTGATTGTAAAAAATTACTTCATAAAAATATGGATCAACATTTATCTCCTATAAGAGAAAGATATTTAGAAATTAAATCTAAAGTTAGTTATGTTGATGAAATGATAGATTTCGGAAGAGAAAAAGCTCAGAAAGTTGCATCTGAAACAATTAAATCTGTAAAAGAGGTAATAGGCTTATGATAAAACGTATAAAAAAGATAACTCTTTTATCAATTACATTAGTAGCAACGCTAGCTTCTTCTGTAATAGCTTTTGAAAAACCTGTTGTAAGCGTAGAAACTTATAGCATTAATTCATTAGGATTAAAAAAAATAGATTCGATGATTTATATAAATATTGATAATCCTAATGATATTGGCTTAGAAATAAAAAAAATAGATTATAAAGTTGATATAAATACTACAAAAGATGTTGCAGAAGGTATAACTAAAAAAATTATTAAAATAAATAAAAATACTAAAAAAAATATAGTTGAAGTACCAGTTTCTTTTGATAATTTAAAAACAATGTATGCCGTAAAATCTATTATGTTAGATCCAGAAAAAATAAACTATTCTGTAAAAGGAACTGTATATTTTCAAACCTTATTTGGTGATTTACCAATACCTTTTACAAAATCGTCTTATATTGATAATTCTGACTCAATAAAAAAAATAAAAGAACAAATTAAATATCTTAATCCTTTAAATTATTTTTAAATTATTATAAAATATCTTCTAACTTCAATTTTTATCTTTAGACACATATTTAATGGATATTAATTTTTTTATCTGATTTTCTTATCCTTTGGTAAAATACCTCTAAGCTTTGCTTCGGCTTTTATTTTGGGTATTATCTTCAAAGGACTTTATAGAAATTATGTCTGACACTTTTGATAATCTCATTTTTGCTTTCGATTTACAATTTTTTTCAGAAAAATTAAGAAAAAAATTACCTAAGATAAATTTTATAAAACCAAATATTTCATTTAGCTCGATTACATTAGAACAAGCTTCAGAATTAATGAATTACTCTGAAAAATATGAAGTTGAAGTTTTATGAAAAAATTATTTTGATTTCAAAGAATATACTAAAGAAGTTTTTAAAACTAATTTTTTAGATGATGTTTTTAGTAATTATGTTCAATATGATGAAGAGTTTATTTTTGAAACTAATTTTAAAATTTAAAAAGATGTTACAGAAAAATTTATTTCAATATCTTATAAAATAATCTAATATTTATTAAATTATTATTTTAACTATCCTCTTTTTTAATAGGATTTATAGAAATAACAGAATTATTTCTTTGATCTATTTTATTTTTATCCTCTTTAGTTTCTTCTTTAGGTTTTGATGAATCTATTTCTTTTTTTCCTATATTTATATTTGTAAGTTCATTTATAAACAACGTATTTTCAATAATATCATTATTTTTAGATATTTCAAGGTTAATTAATGCTTTAGAATCTGGATTTAGTTTGTATTTAGATATAATAGATACACTACCATCTTTTTTAAATAAAACTTTACCATTTTGATCTACTGTAGCAATACTATCATCTGAGGACTCCCAAATAACATTACTATTTTTACTATAATCTGATAATGTAATGGATGATGAAACATTTATAGTTTTTTTATTTAATGAAATTTTTAAACTATTTATTTTTTTGTTATTTATTTCTGTATAAGCCATTATTTCTTTAACATTATTAATTGATTTTGAATCAGTTTCAGCAAAATTTGCATCATCCACAACTTCAATATTTAATAATCCTTTATAATTTGAATCTAAATTTGAGGTTGCTAAAATTGTTGTAACTCCAACTTTATTTGCATTTACTTTGCCATTATTTACTACAGCAATTGTTCTATCAGATGAGCTCCAATCAATATTTGAGCTTTTTGTTTCATCTTTTAATGTTACAATTCCAACTAAATTTGCTTGTGATGCAACTTTCATAACTAAAGTTTTTTCATCTTTTTTATACCATTCTACTGAAGATTTATTTTCTGGATTTAGTATTTTTATTTCTACTTTTTTTGTTAAGTCAAGCTCTGATTTTTTACTATTAATTGATATATCTTCCTTAGGTTTTTCTAAATTTAATATATCACTACTAATATAACTACATGAGTTTAGAATTATTGTTGAAAAAAAAGCTAATTTATATTTATACATGTTAATAAAACCAATTTAAAATGAAATACCAATACCTGCTCCGAAAGATAAACCAATTATTTGAAGTTGTCTATATGCCATTAAATCACTATTATTTTTTAAAGAGATTTTGTTTTCTTTATCAATAACTGCTTCCCAATCTAAAACACTAGAACTTATTCTATAAGAGTAATTTGCAAATAAATTAAATGATTTTCCAAATCTTAGATTAGCATTTATTCCAGCTATTCCACCTAAAGCACTTCCATTAAAACCACCTGTTACTTTTGCTAAAGTTGCTAAATCTTGTTGATTTGTTCCAAGAAAATTT
>JBBTGK010000116.1:0-10071 GCA_038060635.1 Cyanobacteriota bacterium
CTGTAGAAATGAAAATATTTTTAGTACTTTTAAGTTTATTTTTTTCTAAGTACTCTATTTCATTCATAAATTTATTGATATTTTATGCAAATATTTTTTAATTCTGTATAAAAATCTAAAGAATATTCTCCACCTTCTCTACCAAGTCCAGATTGTTTCATTCCACCAAAAGGGACTCTTAAATCTCTTAGCATCCAAGTGTTTACCCAAACTGTTCCTGCTTCTATTTTTTCTGATACTAAAAGTGCATTAGAAATATTTTTTGTCCAAATACTTGCAGAAAGAGCATATTTGCTATCATTTGCATATTCAACAACGTCTTCTGTGTTTTTAAAAGGAATGATAGTAACTACAGGACCAAAAATTTCTTCCTGAATTGTTCTACAATTGTTTTCTAAACCTTCAATAATAGTTGGTAGTATAAAATAACCTTCAGAAAAATCTTCATCTAATTCAGGTTTATAACCACCAATTAAAATTGTTCCACCTTCTTCTTTTGCAAGATTTATATAATACAAAACTTTTTCAAAATGTTGTTTACTAACTAATGCACCTAAATTATTTTCACTATTAAAAGGATCTCCAACTTTTAATTTTTCAGTTTCTTTTACAAACTCTGTTTTAAATTGATCATATATTTTTTCATGTACATATATTCGAGAGCCACAAAGACATATTTCACCTTGGTTAGAAAAACTTGAACGTATTGTAGTTTTTATACATTCTTCCAAATCGGCATCTTCAAAAATTATATTTGGATTTTTACCACCTAACTCTAAACTCAGTTTTTTGAAAGTTTCAGCCGAGTCTCTTATTATTGATTTTCCTGTTTCTGTCCCACCAGTGAAAGAAACCCCTGCTATATCTTTGTGTAATACTAATTCTCTACCAACATTTTTTCCTGTTCCCATTACTATATTACAAACACCTTTTGGTAATTCGGCATCATTCAAGACTTCTCCTAACATAAAAGCTGTCATAGAAGTAAATTCTGACGGTTTACAAACAACTGTATTACCAAAAGCAATTGCAGGAGCTATTTTCCAACTTAAAAGATATAAAGGTAAATTCCAAGGTGAAATTAACCCTAAAACACCTAATGGTTTTCTTGAATTATAATTTAAGGCGATGTTATTTAAATTTGATGATTTTTCTGTAGTATATAAAATAAAATTTGCAAAAAATCTAAAATTTTGAATTACTCTAGGTATATCAACCGTTTTAGCTAATAAAAAGGGTTTACCTTGGTCTAATGATTCAGCTTTTGCAAATTCATCTATTCGAGATTCTAAAATATCGGCTATTTTATTTAATATTTTTGATCTATATTCAGGAAGAGTTTTTCCCCAACTTTTAAAAGAATTTTTTGCAAATTCAACAGCAATATCAACATCTTCTTTAGAAGAATCTGAGACTAATGAATAAACTTTTCCAGTTGAAGGATTATAGTTATCAAAAAATTTATTTCCTATTGGTTCTATATATTTACCATCAATAAAATTAAGTATTTTTTTCATTTATAAAATTACTCCTAATGTACAAATTTCATCTGATAAACATTTTATTAATATTTAGCCACAGATTTCACAGATTTCACAGATATTTATCTGTGTTATTCGTGCAATCTGTGGCTAAAATATTTTTTAATTACTTATTAGCAACAGGTTTTATACCAAATAAAGCAGGGTTTTTGAACTTTTTCATTGTTATAAGAGTTCTTAAAAAAGTTCTGGTTACGGTTATTGCAGTAAACATACTAATAACAACACCGATTCCTAATGTAAGAGCAAATCCTTTAATTAAACCAGTTCCAAAATAAAACAATACAGCACTACTAATTAGGGTTGTCATATTTGAATCAAAAATAGATGAAAAAGCTCTATCAAAACCAGTTTCTAATGAATTAAAAATTGATCTTCCTTCTCTTAATTCTTCTTTTGTTCTTTCAAAAATAAGAATATTTGCATCAACTGCCATACCAATACTTAAAATAAAACCAGCAATACCAGGAACAGTAAGTGTAATAGGAACAAGTTTAAATACAGCTAAAGAAATTAATGTGTATATTATTAATGCGATATTTGCAACTAAACCAGGTAATCTATAATTTAAGAACATAAATATAATTACGGCACCGAGACCCAAAATACCAGCAAAAACACTTGCATCAACGGCTTTTTCACCTAATGTTGCACCTACAGTTCTATTTTCAACCATTTTTAATGGAACAGGAAATTGACCTGCTTTTAATTTTATTACAAGCTCTTGAGCTGATTTTGCATCAAATCCACCTGAAATACTAGCACTACCACCTGTTATAGGTTCATTAACATTAGGAGCAGAAATAACTTTACCATCAAGATCAATTGCAATTTGTTTTCCTACATACTTGGTTGTTAAATCACCGAATAATTTTGCTCCTTCAGGATTAAAATTAACTACAACCGCCCATTCTCCACCTTGATTTGGTTGAGTTTTTGCATCTGTAATCATTCTTCCATCAAGACCAGTATCTTTCCATTTTTGTTTTTTTGTTTTTTCATCAATACCATCATCTTCTTTGAATTTTAATTCAGTCATCTCTCCAACTATTCTTATAGCTTCTTGAGGATCTCTTACTGATGGAATTTCTACTATTATTTGTTTATCACCTTTTTGTTGAATAAGTGGCTCTGCAACACCAAGTCCATTTACTCTGCTTCCAACTACAGCTATTGCTGAATTCATAACAGTTCTATCTATTTCCTTAACTTTGTCTGTTGGTTGTGCTTCTAATACAAGCCTGATACCACCTTGGATATCCAGACCTTTTAATATTGGTTTTGTAAATATAATATATGATGAAACTGCAATGACAGCTACAATAAAAACTAGCATCATATTTCTCGATGAAGAAAGCATTGATTAAAAACTCCAAACTCTAAACGTAAAAATATTTCTATTAAAACAAACCTAATAAGGTTTTAGAATATTTTATATCATAATAGCTAAAATATTAATACTAAATTATATTATGCTTTTGTATTTATAGTTATTATTTATAATATTTTTTAATCGAAAATTATTGTAACTAAGTAAAAAAATAAATTTTATATCTAAAAATAGATACAAAATATTTTTTAGTAGAAAAAATTACATAAAAAAAAGAGGATTAAATCCTCTTTTCTAAATTTTAGAATATTATCTATTTGAACCAAAAAGGTTACTTAAAGCACCTAAGAATCCGCCAATAACAGCACCTTTCCCAGCACCATCACTACCACCTGAAATATAACCGATAGCACCACCTACAGCAGCACCACCTACAATTGAACCATAACCAGTATTTTGTCCACCCCAAGGAGTAGAAGGGTAAGGATGATAAACACCTCCGCCACCAGCACCTGGATAATAAGGACTTCCGCCTCCTGGATAAGGATATCCACCATGATTTCCACCTGGTCCGTCAAATGGGTTAGCAGAATGTACTTTCTGATCATATCCCATAAAAACATCGCCTCTTGCTAAACCTTGAGCAAACTCACCGACTGAAACTTTACCATTTCTATCTGTGTCAACTAATCTTTTTGCATTTTTGTCAAAATCTAGTTCTTTACTAAATAAACCAGTATTGATATTTCCATCTCTATTGAAATCATAATATGCTGCTACTCTATACGCATTATTTATATCCATCATAACTTTAGGCAAACCTCGGTTTTAAACTTTACTTAAGTATAATTATAGTATAAATTTACTTAAACTTGCTACATAAAATTTCAAGTATTTTAGAAATTTTTTAATAATAATGTAAAAGCTTCATTAAATATATAGCCATTAAAAATCAGATATGGTTAAATTTATTGAAATCATATTTTTTTCTAAGGCTTTTTATGATTAAAAAACTTTTATCAGTTGCATTAGTATCTAGTGTGTTAGTTACATCAGCTTGTAAATCTAGACCTCCTATACAAGGTACGGTTTTTTCAGCAGCATTTGAAAGTGATATTCCTGCTCTTGATTCTATTCAGGTTGGAGATACAAGTTCTCATGATGTTGCTTATAATATATACAATGCATTAGTTACTTATAGACCTGAAGTAAAGAATAAAGGTGAAAAATTAATTGATATTGTTCCTGATCTTGCTGAAAAATGGGATATTTCTGAAGATGGAAGAACATATATATTTCATTTAAGAAAAGGAGTAAAATTTCATAATGGAAGAGAATTTATAGCAGATGATGTTAAATATTCTTTTGAAAGACTTGCAAATCCAATAAATGCTTCAAAAGGTTTATGGACAACAGAAGCAATTCCTTTAGAAGGTTTGAAAAAATTTAATGATGAGCTAAAAGCAGGAAAAACAGATGCTCATATAGAAGGAATAAAAGTAGTAGATAAATATACTGTTTCAATAACATTAGAAAAAATGATTCCTTTTGCTCTTCATGTTCTTGCAATGCCATACTATTTTATTGTTCCAAAAGAAGAAGTTGAAAGACTAAAAGCAGAGTTCAACACCCATCCCGTTGGTACAGGCCCTTATATGTTTAAAGAATGGAAAAGAGGTAAAAGCCTTAGTTTGGTAAAAAATCCAAATTATTTTGAAAAAGGACTTCCATATATTGATAATATAGAATATCAAATAATTACTAATGAAAATGTTAGATATGGTAGATTTATAAATAAACAACTTGATTTTATTGATAATACTAGTATCCCATCTTCTAAATTTGAAGCTTTATTAAATGATGGTGATTTTAGTAAATTAGGTGCTTTTAAAATTAGATCTCTGCCAGAAATAGAAGATCTTTCTCAAAGTTTAATAATGAAAAAACCTATTCTTTCTACAGAATATTTAGGAATGAATGTAACAAAAGAACCTTTTACAGATAAAAAAGTAAGAAAGGCTATTAATTATGCTATTGATAAACAAAAAATAGTAGATAAAGTTTATGCAGGAAAAAGAACCATAGCAAGAGGTGTTTTACCACCAGGTTTTCCTGGCTTTAATGAAGAGAATAAAGTTCCTTATCCTTATGATCCAGATAAAGCTAGAGAATTATTATCAGAAGCTGGATGGCTTGATACAGATGGAGATGGTTTTTTGGATAAAAATGGTAAAAAATTAGTTCTTAATCTTAACTACAATCAAAGAGAGCAAATAGCACTTTTATGCTCTTCAGTTCAGTCTGATTTAAGATATATAGGAATAGATGTTGAGCTAAGTTCTTTACAATGGGCTCCATATATTCAAAAAGTTAAACAAGGCGATGCAAACTTTTTTAGATTCGGTTGGTCTGCAGATTATCCAGATCCAGATAATTTTATTTGGACACTTTTTAGTACAAAAAATATTGGTAGTGATAATGCAACTCATTATAGTAATCCAACTGTAGATAAAATGTTAGAATAAAGTAGAACCATAAAAGATTGGGCAAAAAGAGAAAAATTATATCAAGAAGCAGAAAAAATAATAATTGATGAAGCTCCTTGGATATTTTTGGAAAATGAAGTTCAATATAAAGTAGTACAAAAAGGTATCGAGGGAATGCATATTCACCCACTACTTCAAAATGTAATGAAAATTGTAAAAAAAACTAATAATTAATAAAAAATTATGAGAATAGCATTTTTACCTATAGAAAATGGATTTTGGTTAAATACAACAACAATATTATCTACTTATATTAGTTATTTGGAACCCATTTTTCCTGATGATCTTATTTATCCAATTTCTGATTTGGATTTTCTTATAAAAACAAATCCAGAATTAGTTTTTATTTATCAAACTGAAACATTTCTTTTTGATAAAGTAGTAGAAATTTCTGCTCAAATTAAAAAAGAATTAGGTGTTCCTGTTATTTTATTAGGTAATCATATAACGTATATGCCTAAAACTTTACCAGAATCAATTGATATTGGTATTTTAGGAGAAGGTGAACAACAACTTGAAAAAATAATATCTTTATTCAAAAAAGGAAAGCCTGACGAACGTTCATTATCAAAAATAGCTAATATAGTTTTTAATAGTAAAAAACAAAATATAATAATAGGGAAACCTTCTTTTACTCAAGATATTAATTCTATTGCTCTAACTAGAAAAACTTTTTATAAAATGCCTGGAAATTGGAGATTTTCTATTTCTACAGGAAGAGGAAATCCTCATAAAAATATTTATTCACAAAATACAGAATTTCCTGTAAGACTAAATTCTATCGATTTTATTATAAAAGATATTGTTGATATTGTTACCTATTTTCCTGAAATTAAAAAAGTACCTATTTTAGATAATGTTTTTTTGCATGATTTTACTAGATTTAAAACTTTTTGTGAAACAGCAAAAGAAGGCGATTTAACTAAATATCTTAAATTAGAAGTTTTTGCAAGAGATTATGAACTTAATGATGAAATTTTAAATTTATTAAGATATTATTTAAAAGTATATAGATTAAATATTATTTTAACACCTATATCTGAAAATATTCAAAAAGAAAATAAATATCCTAATGTAAAAAAAGAAAAATTAATTTCTATTTTAGATCTGTGTTACAAGTTAAATATCAATACCAAAATACATAATAGTTTATTTTATTCTAATGAAAATATAGAAGATTCCTCAAAAAGTTATTGGTTTATTAATAATATAACTAAAAAATACAATTATTTTTTTGATATTGAAAATAAAATTATAATTCCCAAAGTTGGTACAGAATCTTGGATAAAAGCTATAAACAAAAAAATAATTAATGAAAAAAATTACAAATTTAATTTATTTGATAATACTTTAGCTAATGAAAGATTACCTTTATTATCAAATATTACTAAAGAAAATATTGTGCCTATTTTTACTAACTTTAACAACTTAAAAGAAAAATATTTTATAAAAGAACCATTATTAAATTTAATACAAGAAAAAATTGATGAAGGAAAGAGTACTTATTCAGAAGTTGAAGAAAGAGTTTTAGATTATATTGATAAAAGAGATACTTTAGAAGTCGAAAATAAAAAAGATATTTTTAATCTAGTTTCTAAAGATACTAAATATCAAATAAGTAACGAAATTTTGTCATTACTAAATAAACTAGATGGGACATCTCTTATTCCTAAAGAATGCAAAATGACAAGAGAAGTTATAAAAGGACGTCTTGATAATGCTAAAACAATAAGCTATGAACAAAATTTTCAAAATTATGAACAATTTATTTCTGAATCTATTTTTGATACTCTTATTGAAAATATTGCAAATAATAAAAACCTTAAAGAAGAAATATTTACAGATCTAGTTAAAGAGACAACTTTAAGATATTATTACTCAAATCAAGCATTTGATACTGATAACTTACTTTTTGATAAAAGCTTTATGTCAATAAATTCAGTTAATATTATTGAACAAATTTTAAAAACAAATGACATAAAATCAATTTTACAAATCACTAATACTAATATAATGGATTTAAATAAAGTTTTTTCTGATTATTATAATATAAAAACAATAGATAATGATTTTTTTAATAATCCTGTTATTGAAATAGACAATAAAGCTCAAAAATATGATTGTATTGTTTTATTTTTTACATTAGATATAGTTCCAAAAATTTCAAGAGTTATGAGTTATTGTAATAGAATGTTAAATGAACATGGAAGCTTATTAATTACTTTTATAAATCCTAAAAATGTATTTTTTGTTAATAGATTTATTTGTAATTTTGACTTAAATGAAATGTTTTTTGGTTTCAAAAGATCAAATTATATTACTATTGAGAATATGGAAGAAATATTAGAAAGATATAACTTTATTCCTAAAAATATCAAGTCTTTTACTTTTCCAGATTATCCTAAAACAACAAGAAATCAAAAAATTATTATTGATACCTTAAAAAAATATTTTCCTAATGATATTTCTGAATATACTAATTTTTCCTATACTTATGTTTGTAGAAAAAAAATAAAAACAAAAACCTATTAATAATGAAAATATCCCTAGTTACACCAGATTTTTCTTTGAAAACTTTTAAAAGAACTAAGTTTTTGTATGATATTTTAAAAGAAAAGTTCGATTTAGAAGTTATATCACTATATACAAAAAAAGAAGATACTTCCTTATTTGAAGAAAATTTTACTGATTTAAAAAAAATTAAATTTGATTTGGGTAATGTTATAAAAGAACTTAATAAAAATATTAAAGGTGATGTTTTATATGCAGTAAGAAGTAAACCAACTAGCTTGGGTATTGCATTAAATATAAAAAGTTATAAAAAAATACCTGCTATTGTTGATATTTCTATGATAGAGTCATCTCAATGTTTTTTATATAGTAATAGTAAGTTAAAAAATATTCTTTTTTATTTGACATTTATAAGCAATCCAAATTCTTATATATATACTCTTTTAGGTGAAAAAAGAATAAAATATACAGATAACATAACAGTTTCGTCTAAACAATTACAAAAAATTTATGGTGGTACTTTTATTCCATCAATAGCGAATGATATTATTTTTAATAAAGAAGAATATAAAATTAAAGAGATTAGAGAATATATGAATTGGAATGATAATATAATTATCCTTTATTATGGAAATATAGAAAAAGATACAGATATAAATACTCTTTTAGAATCGATAAATAATTTAAAAAATAATAGAATAAAATTAGTAGTATTAGGTAATACAATAAATTACAAAAAAATTACTGATAAATATAGCTTTGTTTCTTTTTTGGGCGTTCAATCTGAATTAAATACAGCTAAACTTATATCTAGTTGTGATTATGCTATTTTACCAATAAAAAATATTCTATATTCAGAGAGTTATATACCAGATGAAATTTATAAGTATATTTCTTGTAATAAAAAAATAATCTCTTCAAAAAAATTTGATGAAATTGATGTTTTAGATAATAAAATAATTTTTTATGACCCAGAAAATATTGAATCATTAGAAAAAATATTAAAAGAACTTGTTTCTAATAATACTAAAGATGAAATTTATTCAAAATATTATTCTTATAATGAAATATCGACAAAATTAATTGATTTTTTTTCTAATATAAATCTCGAAAAAAAATAAGACTTCATTCTATAAAAATTAACCCATTATATTTTTCATAAAAAACTCAAAAAAGATTTATAAAAGGCTTGAAAAAGAGTTGGTTATGATCATAGATCATAACCAACTCTTTTTAGTTTTGATTTTACCTATCGACTAAAGTCGAAAAAAATTTTTTTACATTTTTTGTTATGAGGTTTTTATACTGTTATGAGAAAAAAATATAATTTTTCTTTATTTTATAGATTATTTTTTATTTTTGCAATAACCGTTTATAGTTCTTGTAACCTTAATCAACCTAATACAACAGATTTTAAAACTAAAATAAATCCTAAAGAACAAATAAAATCGTTTAGAACTAAAAATGTAAATGATAGATTTTATTTGGAAACAACTTTATATAGAGCTTATGTAGCTTTTAATAGTTACAATTATCAAGTTAATCAATATCCTCAAACTTTTCATAATCCCTTAGGCACAACAGAAATATCTGATGTAACAATACATTTTCCTCTGGGAGATAGTAGTCATGGTTTTACTATACAAGTTCCAGGTGCTGGATATGGATTTAGCTATGATATAAAAGTAAAAAAAAATGAGAGTATTATTTATCAAACTTCTTTAAATATTCAAGCTGATACACCAGGTTATCCTTACGGAGGATTTATGTTAGTTAGTAATTCACAAAATTCTTTTACTTATTATTATAAATCAATAAACTTATCATTAACAAATACAGAAATAAGCACAAATGCACCTAGTTCTACAATAAATGTAAATCCTACTAATATTGATTCTCCTTGGACAGTTACAATAATTGGAAACAATGATTTTTTTGTAACAAAAACGGGTACAGGACAACAAAATATTGATTTTTCTGAATCTGGATTGGGTAAAAAATTGAATGCGGGTGAATATACTATTACAGCTCGTTTTGATGATCAAGCAGAATCATTAGAATCATTAATAATAACAAAAGTTGGTGGGGCAGCAATAATAACAAAAGATTTTTATAGCCCTTATGGTGATGCAAAATATAGTGC
>JBBTGK010000117.1:0-7276 GCA_038060635.1 Cyanobacteriota bacterium
CACCTTATAAATCCTATTGGATAATTTTCACTATTTATTGCTAAAAACCAGTTTTGTGGATTTGTATCTTCAAAATACTCTATTTCAGCTTGAATTGAAATTTTTTCTCCATATGATTCAGACAATAATGGCTCTAACTTTGTCAACCAATTTTGATCAATTAACTCTATTTTCATTTTATTTCCCCCAAGATAACGAACATAGCTAACTACAGGTCTCTGTTTCTTCCTCCTAGACTTGAAGTTATCGGATGTTAGACGACGGACTTTTTTTATTAATTATTTTCATAATATCATTAATTATTTGTATTTTAAAGCAATTTTATATAAAAATTACAGTTAAAAAGAAATTTCTGTTATCAAAATTAAAATATCGGAATCCAGCCAACATTTAATTTGATATTTATTAAAACAATTTAGTTAGCATAATGCCGTTGAAAAAACATCTAATTGCCAACTGTTTAAAGAAATAAGAGTCTTAATAGGCTTATTTACTAAAATTATTTAATCTTTTTATCAATCTTATTGATTTTGTCTTTAATATTTCGTTGTATTCTACTTTATCATCCTGAATATATCCCATATTCTTATATAGTTTTATTGCATTAATATTATTTTTAAATACCCATATTATATTTTCTTCGAATCCATTAATAATTGCGTTATTTTCACAATATTCTATTAATTTTCTTCCAATACCTTTTCCTGTCATCAATGGTTCAACAAAAATATCCCATATTGCATAGGCATTTTGCTTATCTGGATTTTCACATTTTCCCATATGAATTAGTCCTTTTATTATTCCTTCTTCCTCATAAATAAAAAGACCACTATCTTCTTTTTCTAATAAATTTTCATAAAATCTTTTTTTCTTTTCAACAGAAAGTTTATTATAAAGATAATCTTCAGGAATAAATTCATGAAATGCATACCGCCATCCAAACACATAAATTTCTGCAAGTCTATTTGCTTCATTTATGCTTGCACTTCTAATCATATGAATATTCCTTTGTTCACTAATCATGTCATGTTAATTAATAAATAACTTTTTTAATTATTATATAACAAAGGTTAAAAATTTGTATAAATTAAGATTATTTCTTAGTTTTATATATTAAATAGCTATTTTTATATAAATATTAAGTATTTTTATAAAATTTAAAAGTTAACTTATAAATTCATATGTTTTTGATAAATAATTCAATATTTAATAATATTATCGAATTTAATCCTTATTTTTGTCAGATATTTAATTATTGTTATTTTATCTAATTGTCTGTTGTCTAACGAACAAGTGTACATGATGGACTATTTCACCTATATTCAATGGGTATGCATGTTCATGTACACTATGTTATGTGATTCTTTCATTTTTACTATTTTTCTCTTACGTGGCGTATTATATTTTTATTCTTCTTTTTCTTGGCGTGGTGCATTTTTTAATATTTCTTCTATTTCTTTTATAGTTAGACCTGATAAATCTGATATAACATCATTTGAATAGCCTTTTTTATTTCCATTTATTACTATTTCAATATTTCTCTGATTTATACATTCTTCTTTAGCATTATCTAAATCAAATTGTTGTGTATCAGCTAAACTTGCTTTTAAATGTAAATCTTTCAAATAACTATTATATCCTGCTCTTTCTTCTTTATTCATTTTTAATACATCTAATTTTTTCTTGGCTTCTTTTAGTCCTTTTGCTTTAAAAGTTTCCATTATCTCGTCGGTTTTTAAAAAATAGATCCATTCATCTAATCCATCTTTTGTTTTTTTATCAAAGTTTTCTACCTTCAAAATATAGTACTCTGGAAAAACGTCTTTAGCTTCTTCTTTTTTAAATAACTTTTTTTGTTTTGGGCTTAATTCTAATTTATCTTGATTATGTATTCCTACAAAATTTGTTGTTCCATGATATACATAATCTGTTCCATAACCTAAATCAAAATATACTATTGATACCGATATTACTTTTTTTATTGATTTATAGGCTTTTCCTATTTTTAAATTTTCTGATATGGTTTTTGATACACCATATAAAATTCTTTGTAAGTAATCATATTCTACTTGGTTTTGTATTTCTATTATTACAAATTCACCTTTTTGTAATTTTACAATTAAATCAACTCTATTTAGCTTTTCTTCATTACTTCCCTTGTTTGATTCACTTTCTATAATCTCAATTATTTTTACTTCTTCTTTTAATAACTCAGAAAGAAAACCTTCAAGTATTACAAAGTTAGACTTATCTCTAAGTATATTTTTTATTGCCCAATCAAACCTTATTAATTCTTTCATAATACCTTTTAAATCTATAATACATCTATTATTATAACTCTAAAATTGATTTTTTAGACAATAAAAAAGCCAAGTGCTAGACTTGGCAAAATTTCTAATTAATTTTAATTTTTACAAGTGCTTTCACAAGAATCATAATCTTTTTTACATGTATGTAATGCAAATTCTTTGCCATCTACCCAAGTTGAAACTAATATAATTTTATTACAATCTTTTTTAGCAATTTCAATCCCATATTCTAAAAGTTTTTTACCTATTCCTTTTTCTGAGTATTCCGGTAATACAAAATTTGCAACAATTTCTCCTTTTATTGCATGACCAAATCCAATTATTTTATTTTCATACTCGCATATATAAATTTCACCATTTTTTATTGATCTTTTATAACCATCTGAAGTCCTATTTTTTAACCAATTTTCAATTTGAGAACTCGTATAAGTTTTCATACACAAACCTTTTACCGATTGTGTATGAATTTCATGGATTATTTCTGCATCTGGCAATTCTGCTTTTCTAATAAAAATCTCAGTCAATTTTTTAAAATTTCCTTCCTTTAATCATTATTTTTTTCTTCCTAATTTTCGCATAACGGCTCGGGCTATATGACGGGCAAAGCTTTTACAGATGCCTGTCATATAGCTAATGTTACACGCTTTTATTTTTTTTTGCATTATTATTCCAATAATTTAGCATTTTTTCTTTAATTTCTTCCTCTGAATGATTTATTACTGCTTCTTCAAAATTACTATTATTTTCTCTTGAAATTAAATCCTTAAAATTAATTATAAATTCTCCTAATTCCTTGCCAATTAAACCTGTAATTAAATTCATTACAATTTTGCCATTAAATTTCTTATTAACTTCTTCTTGTATTTCTTGATTTTTCTTAAAATCTTTGATTTTTTCCTTTAATTCTGATTTTGGGAAGCTTTTTTCTATAAATTCTACGTAAGAAAATTTATCATCATTAAATTCAAAGTAAATTCTATTTTTATTTTGTATAATATAATTTTCTAGCCAAATTATGAACTCAATATATGTCTTTCTTTTTTTTGTTCGAGTTCTATCTATTAATGATTTATCTTCATATTCTTTTAGATATTTCATGGGATTAAAATATTTCCCAGATACCACATATTCAAATATGTCTTCTAATTCATTAAATCCATTTGAATATCTTTCATAATCATATTCAAGGAATTCATAAATTCTTTTGGGTTCATTGGTTAATAATATTTCATCATAAAGGTTTCCATGTTTTGTCCTAATTGGGTAATACAAGCCTGTAAAACCAAATTTTAATCCAAATGAATAAGCAGTTTTTCCAATCATATTATTTAAATCATTGTAGCTAAAGTAAAATTCAGCGATTTCTAAATTTTCTTTATTCTCAAAAATTAAATCTATTTGAAAATTATTATACTCAAATGAAACAATATTGCTGTTATTTACAATTTCCTTTGAATTAAACTCTGTTTCTAAAAATTTCTTTAAATCTTTATAATCAGGTTTTGGTTTTGAAATCAAAATATCTAAATCTCCAAAGTCTTTTTTATTGAAATAGGATTTGATTGGAATAACATCTTTAGTTAATGAAGTTAACTTTTTTAAGACCTCATTTTGAAGTTCATAAAATTCATTTTTGTTTAATATGATTGCTTGAATATTTTTTAAGGCTTTTCCACCCATTATAAAAATCCTTTATTTATTCTTCATTAAATTACTTCTAATCAATTTTACAGATTTATCGTTAAGTACTTTTGTAATTACTTCCATTTCTTTTTTATTTAATGTTTCTAATTCAGATTCATTATCCTTATTAAAATCCTTCATTACATCTGTTGAATATAATTCTAAGATTTTTACAAAATCCTTCATTGTTACTTCACCAATTTTACTTGTTACATTATCTAATCTATTTTTTGTAATATAATTTTCAATTTTTAAGCAAATACCTTCAACTTTTGGAGATAAATCAGATTTTTCTTTAACTTTATTTACTGTTTCAGTTTTTTCTTCCCATTTTTTGTTCTTATTTTTTAATATTAAACGAGTGTTATTTCCAAGAATTTTATGCTCAATTGGTTTAATTACAACACCTTCACAAAGATTATTTTCAATTTTTGGTAAGTTTAACCATTCTGGTATTTTTGATTCAAAATTATTTGGATAAATTAAAGCATCTTTTAAGTTTCCTCGAAATAATATTTTTGCATAAAAGAAATTACATTTCTCAAAAATATTATTGACTATATCCATATCCAAGTAATAATCACCGTTAACTAAAATATCAAATGCATAAAAATCATTTTCAGGAGAATAATAAATTTTTTTTTGAACTTTTGAAGCCTTGTTTGATTTTTTTATATCTGGATGTGGATAACTGCCACCAAATATTTCACCAAAAATGGAAATAAATTTAACTCCTTCTTTCAATTCATTAATTAATTCAAAAGCTTTGAAAATATTTTTTGAATATGTTTCCATTATTAATTGATGATTGTAAAAATCATCTTCATTTAATAAAAATTGTCCTCTTTTTGCAGATTTAATATTTTTCCCATCAGTCCATAAACTTAAATTTGAACCATGAACTTTTTCTTGAACAATATATTCAAGATTACCAAAGCCTTCTTCAATAATTACTTCAATTAACTTTTCTCTGTATGAATTTTCAATTGAGCTATATTCTTTAAATTCCATAATTATTTATTCACTCCAAAAAAAATAATTGCGTGTAACGAACAAGTGTACATGATCGGGCTACCCATAACTATTTCACATATATTCAATGGGTATGCCTGTTCATGTACACTATGTTATGTGAATCTTTCATTTTTACTATTTTCTCTTGCGTGGCGTATTATATTTTTATTCTTCTTTTTCTTGGCGTGGTGCATTTTTTATTATTTCTTCTATTTCTTTTATACTTAATCCAGTTAGTTCTGATAAAAGTTCATTTGATAAGCCTTTTTTATTACCATTTATAACAACTTGTTCAGATTTTTCGATTTTTCCTTTTTCTTCAGCTTGTTCTAATTTAAACTTTTGAGTATCTGCTAAACTTGCTCTTAAATGTAAATCGGCTAAGTAATAATCATAACCTCTTTTTTCTTTTTCATTCATTCTTAATACATCTAATTTATCAAAAGCTTCTTTTAATCCTTTACCCTGAAAATCTTCTTTTACTTTATCTGTTTTTAAAAAATATATCCATTCATCTAAACCATCTTTTGTATTCTCATCAAATTTATCTACCATCAATATATAATATTCTGGGAACACTTCAAATAAATCTTCTTTCTTAAATAAAGTCTTTTGTTCTAATGTTAATTCTAATTTATCTTTTTTATGAATTCCTACAAAATTTGTTGTTCCATGATATATATAATCATTTCCTTGACCTAATTCAAAATACACTATACTTACTGATATTACCTTTTTTACACTTTTGTATTTTTCGCCCTCTTGTAAATTTTCTGATATTGATTTTGATACACCATATAAAATTCTTTGAAAATAATCATATTCATCATCATTTTGAATTTCTATTATTACGACTTCTTTTTTAGCTAATTTTACAAGTAAGTCAACTCGATTTAGCTTCTCAATTTTTCTTTCTTTGTTACTTTCACTTTCAAGTATTTCAATTATTTTTACATCTTGCTTTAAAAGTTCAGATAAAAAACCTTCAAGAATTACAAAATTAGCTTTATCTCTGAGGATATTTTTTATTGCCCAATCAAACCTTACTAACTTCTTTTCTATTCCTTTTCTTTTTACCATAAAACTAAACCGTAAAAACAATAATACATACATTATAGCTTTATTTTTATCGTTTTATAGAAAAAAATTATGTCTATGTTTATTATGTTTTTTTAATTACCTGTTATCTATTATCCACAATTTTTGAACCTATTCTAAAAATATCATTTATTTTATTTAAATCATATAAATTTATATAATTATAGTACTTATCTTTTAAATAAGATATATTTTCGACTTTATTAGATATTACTAAGCAACCTCTATCATCATACATATAAAAAATTATGTCTTTTTGAGGTTCAATAAAATAAACTATTTGACCAATTATAGGCATAAAGCCCATTTCTCTGTTTGCTATACCATTTAAAATATTTTCATAATTCAGATTGTTTAATTTTATTTTTATGAATATTTGATTAATAATAATATCCTCAAATTCAAATTCTCTAAATTCTTTGAAAAAATAATTTTTTATTTGCTTATGTAGATACTTATTTGAATTTTTTAAAATATTATTTTCTTCGAATTGATTTACTAACAACCAAATTTCTTGTTCTTTGTTATTAAATATACTATTAAAAATTTCTAAAGCTTTAATTGTTGCTTTGTTTACTCTTTCTACCCCTTTATTTTCATACTTATCACCCAAATCAAAACGTAGATAAAGACCACCTTTTTGTATAGGGTTATTTTTAAATAAATTTGTAATTCTAAATCTATTTTTTAGATATAATTCTATTTCATTCATTTTTATTCATAGTTTCACATAACGGCTGAGTACACATGATGCCCCGCCCATAACCCTTTTACCGCTATTCTTGGGCATGGTTGTTCATGTGTGTTGTGTTGTAGGTTCGTGCTTCTTTCTCATATACAAAAACTCTCCATGTTTTTCATCAAATAATTATCAGCTTTTTTATATAGTTTATGATAATCAATAAACACTTCATTTTCTTCGCTCAAATCAAATGCTTCATATGAATTCAAAAAATTTCTAAAATCAATTATTTTACCAACTTCTTTATTCATTTCTTTGTAATATTGATTTGTAATATTTTTAAACACCTTAGATTCTTTTTTTAAACCTATGTCCATTAGTGCATCAGCTATTTCTGGAGCATAATCTCCCATAGAATTATAAAATACCTGATTTAAACTAGAAGAGAAAAGTAAAAAAAATAAGTATTGAAAATAAGTTATAGACTAAT
>JBBTGK010000118.1:0-12842 GCA_038060635.1 Cyanobacteriota bacterium
GTTTTGTTTTTCTTACCAAAAAACCCGCTAATTTTTTTTCTTCTTCACTAAAAGAGGCTTCTGGAATTACTCCTGCTCTTAATGAGCTTAGATCATTTGCTGACATAGCAGTTGGAGCTGCTGATGCGGCAGCTGAAGGATACGCTTGTGGTCTTGCATAATCTGCTGATGCTGATGGATATGATGAAGGTGTTGGGTAAACTGTTGGATCTACTGCTGGTGCACAACTAATAATAAAACTGACACCTAATAATAAAACTAAACTTTTCCTTTTCATAAAAAAGTCCTTCTTGAAAAAATAACTTATAAATAATATTTTACCTTTTTGTAAATAATATGTCAAGTAATTATTTTACTTTTTTGTAATTTAATTTTATTTTGAAAAAACAATTATTTATCTTAGTATTATAATTGATATAATTAGGAAAAAATATATTTTAGAACTAAACTAAAATGAAAATAAAAAATTTAAAAATATTTGATGGTCAACATTGCGAAACAACGACTACAGGAACATTATTAAAAAATATTGATATTGATTTATCTGAAGCAATGTTATTTGGTTTAGGAGAAGGTCTTGGATTTATTTTTTGGAATATGAAAACGATGGATTGTCCTTTCATCGGAGGAAGAATTAAGCAAGATCTATTAACTCAAAATATAGCAAAAAATTTAAATCTTGAATTAATAGTTAAAGAAACAGCTTCAAAAGAAAAAGCATGGAATAATGTTAAAGAACTTATAGATAATGGAAAAATAGTAGGTTTAAAATTAGATTGCTATCATCTTGAATATTTTTCAGTTCCATTTCATTTTGCGGGTCATTATGTTGCAATTTATGATTATGATGATAATTATTCTTTTTTGATTGACACAAAACAACAAGGTGGGAAAGTTAAAACTTCTTTGAAAAGTTTAGCATTAGCAAGAGCTGAAAAAGGCTCGATGTCTTCAAAAAATTTATATTACACTATTTCTAAAACAAACAAAGAATTTGATCTTAAAAATATAATAATAAATGCTATTAAAAATAATGCTAAAGATTATATTAACCCACCAATTTCAAATATTGGATATAAAGGAATTTTAAAAACAAGTTCTGAAATTATTAAATGGTTTAAAAATTCTAAAAATATTGAAAATGAATTTAAAACAACTGCTATGATGATGGAAAAAGCTGGTACTGGTGGTTCATTATTTAGAAATTTTTATAGAGATTTTTTAAAAGAAAGTTATGATTTACTTGGTTTTAATGAATTAAAACTTGGTTATGAAGAATTTATAGAAATTGCGAAACTTTGGAATAATGTTTCTGATTTATTTGAAAAAGTTAGTGAAACTCAAGATTTTAAATATATTCAAGAGGCTTCAGATATTTTGAAAATAATATCTCTAAAAGAAAAAAATGTAATGGAAATGTTAGAGAAAATTTAGAAATCATAATTATTATGTTTAGAATATTTCAAAATAATTATTCGCATATTATAATTCTCATAATTAATTTTAAAAATCCAAAAAGATGAAAAAAGAAATTGTATTTGATATTGGTGGAGTTTTATTTGAATTAGATTTAAAAAACTCTATTCCTAAATTACTTAATTCAACAGAAGAAAATGGAGAGCTTCTTTTTCAGCAATGGCTTTTTTCAAAGTCAGTAAGAGAATTTGAATCTGGCAAAATATCTTATGAAGATTTTTTTAAAAACATGGTAAAAGAATTTAATTTAAAAGTTGATTTTGAAACATTTACAAACGAATTTAAAAAAGTTATTTTAGGTGCTTTTGATGAAACAGAATGGCTTATTAATACACTAAAAGATGATTATAATCTTTATTTACTTTCTAATATTACAAAAATACACTGGGATATGGTTAATTCTTATGATTATATAAAAAATAATATCAAAAAACCTTTTATTTCTTATTTATTAGGAATGGCAAAGCCAGAGATAGAAATTTTTGAACTTATGATAAAAGAAATTGGAGTAAAACCAGAAAATATTTTATATTTTGATGATAATTTATCAAATGTAGAATCTGCTTTAAAAAGTGGTTTAGATGCCTATCATACAATAGGAATAAAAGAAGTTATAAAAAAATTAAAAGAATTAAAAATACTATAAAAATTTATGAGTTTTGATATTTTACCTGATTTTTCAGAAAACAATTTAGCAAAAAGACCAATAGAATTAGCAGAAACGATTCCTGCTTCATGGTGTACTTCTCAAATATTTGAAGATTTTGATAATGAAACTATTTTTTCTAAAACATGGCAATATGTTTGCTCTTTAGATAATTTAAAAAATATAGGCGATTATTTTTTGACAAATATTGCCAATAAACCAATTATAGTCATAAAAACAAATGAAAAAGAAGTTAAAGCTTTTTATAATGTATGTAAACATAGAGCAGGCCCTTTAGCTTTAAAAAATGGTAATTGCAAACTGTTTAAATGTAAATATCATGGGTGGTCTTATGATTTAGATGGTAATTTAATAGCAACGCCTGAATTTGATAAAGTAGAAAATTTTTCTAAAAAAGATTATGGTTTAACAGAAATTCAAATTAATGTTTGGGAAAATCTTATTTTTGTAAATTTATCAAAAGATATTTTAGATTTAAATCAATTTTTTTCGGGAATAAAAGAAAGAATAGCTCCTATAGACTTAAAAACAAAAAAATTCCATTCAAGAGTAGAATATTTAGTTGATTGCAACTGGAAAGTATATATAGATAATTATTTAGAAGGTTATCATCTTGTTCATGTTCACCCAAGTCTTTCTAATTTATTAGATTATCAACAATATACTACAGAAATTTTTGATTATTATTCTTTGCAATATAGCCCTTTTAAAGAAGGTGAAAATATCTATTCAGCCTCAAATGGAGAAGCTTTTTATTATTTTGTTTTTCCTAATTTTATGTTAAATATTTTACCAAATAGGCTTCAAACAAATCATATTATTCCTTTAGCTTATAATAAAACCAAAATAGTTTTTGATTATTATTATGATGATTTTGTTGATTCTAAAATTATCGATGAAGATTTAAAATCTAGTGATATTATCCAATTAGAAGATATAGAAATATGTGAAGCTGTTTATAAAAATCTAAGTTCTAATGTTTATGAAAAAGGTCGTTTTTCTGTAAAAAGAGAAACAGGTGTTCATCATTTTCAAAACTTACTAAGAGATTTTTATCAAAAAAAATCTTAACATGAAAGTTGCAATAGTTCATGAATGGTTGATAGAATATGCTGGTTCTGAAAGAGTTTTTGAAAAAATAATAGATATTTTCCCTAATGCAGATTTATTTGCTGTAATAGATTTTTTACCAGAAAAAAATAGAGGTATTTTTAAAAATAAAAAAGTAACTACAACTTTTATTCAAAAATTACCTTTTGCTCAAAAAAAATATAAAAACTATTTACCTCTTATGCCTTTTGCCATAGAACAAATAGATTTATCTGAATACGATTTAATTATTTCTAGTAGCCATGCTGTGGCAAAAGGAGTTCTTACTTCTCCAAATCAATTACATATTTGTATGTGTTATTCACCTATTAGATATGCTTGGGATATGCAGCATCAATATTTAAAAGAATCTGGATTAAATACAGGAATAAAAGGTTTAATTGCAAGGTATTTTTTACATAAAATAAGAATATGGGATTATAGAACAGCTTCTGGTGTTGATGAATTTATAGCTATTTCAGATTTTATTGCTAAAAGAATTAAAAAAGTCTATGGAAGAGATTCTACAGTAATTTATCCACCTGTTGATATTAATAATTTTAAAATTCAAGAAAAAAAAGAGAATTTTTATTTTACTGCGGGAAGAATGGTTCCTTATAAAAAAATAAGTGTTATTGTTGATGCTTTTTCAAAAATGCCAGATAAAAAACTATATGTAATTGGTGCAGGTGATGAATTTGAAAAAATAAAACAAAAAGCAGGTAAAAATGTTATTTTATTAGGTTATCAACCAACAGAAATTTTAATTGAATATATGCAAAAAGCAAAAGCTTTTATTTATTGTGCTGAAGAAGATTTTGGAATAATTCCATTAGAAGCACAAGCTTGTGGAACTCCTGTAATAGCATATGGAAGAGGTGGATTAAAAGAAACTATTATTGATATAAATGAAAATGATCCCACAGGTGTTTTATTTTATGAACAAACTACGGAATCTATAATAAAAGCGATAGAGATTTTTGAAACTAATATAAATGAAATAAAAGCTAAAAATTGTAGAAAAAATGCTTTAAAATTTTCTGAAGATGTTTTTATTGAAAATTTTAAAGCTTTTATTGAAGAAAAACAAAAGAATTTTTTTGAAAATTCTAAATAATTTAATTAAAATCAGAACCTATATAAAGGGTTTGATGAATCAAACCCCTGTAGGTACAAATATTGAAACATCTTTACTGCAATACTGCAAACGGATATTAATTAATTCTAAATCTTTATAGTGATTCTGCCATCTTTTTAAGTTCTTCCAAAGAAGAGCCTAATAACTGTTCGTTCTCTTTTTGAGATATAACAGCCAAAATTTGCTGTTTTCTATCTTTATTAATTTTTGCTTGTTCTTGTTGCTCTTTTTCAAGAAGTTTTACATCAATAATATGTTTTACAATATCAAATTTAAGTTGAATAATTTCATCTGATTTTTTTCCTTTAATAACAAAGGAAACATCTTCTGCATTTTTTAAATGATTATGTAATTCCCTTGCTATCAAATCTAAACTAGGTTTTGTTGTATTGCTTACCAATGGAAGATCCCAAAGATCTTCAATACTTAATCTTCCTTGCGATGTTTCATATCTAAGTTTCATACGACTAGCTTTTTCAAACATAATTAACACTCCTTTTTAAAATAAATCCCAGAGTACTGGGTTCCTTTTTGTATTAACAGCAAATTCTTGCATAACGATATTTAGTAGAGACGCATTGCAATGCGTCTCTACAAGTTATTATAACTAAAATAAAATTTTTATAACACGAGAAAAATTACCTTTTACTCTACATAATAGCGTATTCCTTTGAGTCGATGAAAAACCTAACCCACTAAGCTGATTATTAGATTCTTCTGTTTTCATTTTTGAACCAACAATTTCTAAAACTTTACGATGGGTGTTTAATTCTTCATTCAAAAATTCATTAAAAAATCCTCTAGCTTTACCATCATTTAAACAACCTTCGAGCATAAAGAAATAATGTTTGTTTCCTACAGTTTTTTCATCCCAATAATTAGGAGAATACATAGCTACTGAGACTTTATGGAAAGATTGAGTAGGAAGATTCCAAACTTCTTTTACTGGTTGAACACTATGAGAAGAAGGTATTGATTCAACTATAGAAAAACCATCTTTTTTAGAATATTGTATTTCAGCAACCGTAATAGTTTCTTGGTTTTTAACTGCTTTAGCATACGAAAAAGTATGTATAACACCATCAAATTCAATTTCTACATCAAACCCAACATTTGTCGATTCTCTTTTATTATAATTATGAACTTGTAATTTATATAAACCTTCTTTCATTCTTTTTCTGTCAGGATAAACTATATTTTCTACTGCATTTCTAGTACTACCAGAACCAGCATTCATATCAACATCAAGAGTTCCATAAGATGGCGATGGATGTCCTTTATTTTGGAAAGAAATTTCATAACCACCTGATTCTTTCATATGTAAATCAAGATCATCATAATTGAACCATGATAAAGAACAACGAAGGTCTGCATCTACAAGTCCACCCTGTTTTTTGACTCTTTCTTTTATTGAATCAGTAAGTTCTCCATTATATGACCAAGAAAAATTATTTGACCACTTAAACATTCCTTTGGCGGTAAGATCTACAGGTGCAACCAAACTAACCAAATTACCAGTATGTTTATTATCAAACATAACTTCTAATGAATGTGCAGTAGGAAGTATTTTAGTTATAAATTGTTCTATAGGAACCTCTTCAACTTTGTCAAAACCTTTTATATTATCTGACACCTTACTAGATAATTCATCAAAAACATTATCTATTATTTTTCTAGCTTTTCTATCGGCAAAAAGAATATTATTTATAGTTATATCTTCCATTGTTGCAAATCTTCTTTCAAGTGCTGATGTTAAGCCAAGTTCTTCAATTTTATTTTTAGCACTTTGAATCATATCTTTCGTAACTACTGATGTAGGACGCATATAATTTGTAGGAGCTACTTTAGATTCAAATGAAGAAACGGCATATTGCAATTCTTTTCCTTCAGATAGATCTATCAAAAGACTTCCTATTACTGTATTACGCATTTTAGAAACAGATGCTGGTATTGTGTTAGCCTTAGACCAACAGAAAATATCTTTATCTTCATTTGTAGGTAATTTATCAAAAGCATTTTTTAATTCTTTGAAACTATTTATAGCAAATGTATGTTCTTCACCTCTATAAATTGAATTTTGAGCTATTAAATCTAAAACTGTATCAATAGAATCCATTGTAATTTCATTAAGACTTCTAAACATAACTTCTTTGGTTGTTTTAAAATTAGCTAACTCTGAACCTAAGTTTAATTCTTTCACAACCAAATTTTTAGGTAATTGAATACAAAAATGAGTAAAAGTAATTGTTTCACCAGAATCTAATAGTTTATGATTTTTATCTGTACCAACAACTCTATCTATATGAAGAAATTTATTTTCTATAGGAGCGGATTTAACAAGAGTAGATAGTGCATTAGTTACGTCTTGAAAATTATCTTTTACTGTTACATCCCATATAGTATGAATTTTACCATCTATAATTGCAATCATATTTCCGACAGTACGTATAAAATGTTTGCAAGAGTTGCATTCATACTCTGGACGTTCTTTATAAATAGGGTTTGTTCCTTCAGGAAAACTCTTAAGATATGTATCCCATAATAAATCTTTATCAACTTGAACTCTAAAAAGTTCATGCTCTTTCATTTTATTGAATTGACGTTGCAACTCTGTTTTAAAACTAGGTAAATCCATCTTATACATCCTTTATATTTATAAAATAACTACTATTTTTAGCTAAATTCCAGTATGCTCTTTAATATTCAGAGCATGAATTAAATAACTTATTTAACTTATAAAAGATTTGATGAACCAATTTCCTGCACGGATATTAATTAATTCTAAATCCTTTCTTTTTTTTAAATGGCTTTAAATTCCCTTTATATAATCTTTCTAGTCAATATCATTTTTATACACTCCAAGATCTTTTATAAATATTATATAAACTAAATTGATAGTATATCAAAAAAAAAATTAAAAGCAATAAGATTTTAAGTAATAGAAATTCATTAAGTTGATTGTATTTTGTGGTAAGGAAGTTTTAAAAACGTTCCAAAACAAACACATTGGATAATTTATAATATTAATCATGTTATTTAATTTCTATTTCTAACTAGTTTATTTTTATATCTAAAAACTTTTTTATTAGTTCATCGGGAAATAATTTACCTGTCCAAATTTCAAAAGCTTTTTCTGCTTGATATATCAACATTTCTTTTCCATTCATTGTTGTCATTCCATAATTTTCAGCTACTTCCAATAATTTTGTTTTTTCTGGATTATAGATAAGATCATAAACAAAAGCATTTTTTTTCATCATAGAAAGAACTATATTTTTTACTGGTAAAATATTTTCATACATGCCCACAGGAGTTGTATTTATTAAAGTATCGACTTCTTCTAAATTAAATTTTTCTAAATCTTCATAAGAAAAAGCTAGTATTTCACTGATATCTAAATTTACATACTGTTTTTTATTTATAACAAAATTTTCTGAATTATATTTATCTCTACTAACCATTATTATTTTTTTAGGATTAAAATTAAGTATGGCATGGAAAACTGCTTTTGATGAACCACCTGTTCCTAAAATCACTACTGTTTTATTTTCTAAAAATCTATTATATTTATTTATTGATTTAAAAAAACCATGATAATCTGTATTATCACCCAATAAAAGCTCATTTTTTTTATAAAAAGTATTTACTGCACCAATTTTACCTGCTACATCTGATATTTTATCTAAATAATTAATTATTTTTTCTTTATATGGGATAGTTACATTTCCACCTTGAAATTCTGATTTTCTAAAAAAATCTATCTCAATTTTTGAAAATTCATTTGGTTCTATAGAAAAAATACCATATTCACAATCAATATTATAATATTGAAAAGCTGTATTATGAATAATTGGAGAAATCGTGTGTTTTAAAGGATATCCTAATATTACATAGTTTTTTTTTGACATAAAAACCTCTTAAAATTTATAGTAATTTTTTCTAATTGTTTTCATTAGATGCAGACATTCCTGCTAACCTTCCTGTAACCCAAGCCCAATAAAAATTAAAACCACCTATTCTACCAAAAACATCTAATATTTCACCACATAAATATAAGTTTTTATGTAATTTACTTTCAAGCGTTGATGTTTCTATCTCTTCTAAAGGTACTCCACCACCTGTTACTTCAGCTTTTAAATAACCTTCATGACCAGTATATTTAAGCTCAAATCTAGTTAAATTTTCAATTAATTTATTTCTTTTTTCTTTTTTTAATTCAGATAATTTTACATTTTCTATTTCTAACTCTGCACATAATGATAATGCTAATCTTGAAGGTATAAACTCTTTTAATTTAGATACCACTAATAAATTTTCTGGTTGAAGAATTTCTCTCCATTTCTCCTCACTAAATTCATTCCAGTTTATATATATTTTGGGAAGTTGTTTTTTTTCTTGTAGTGCTAAAACTGCATAATGAGAAATATCTAAAATAGATGGCCCACTAAAACCTTTATGTGTAAAAAGAAATCCTCCTCTTTTTGAAGTTTTTTTATTTTTTTCATCTGTTTTTACACATATTTCTGAAACTAATGAAACTCCTGCTAACATTTCATTATTTGGATGAATACCTTTTAAAGGTGTAAGAGCAGGATATAAAGTATTTATTTTATGATCTATTTTTCTCAAAAAATTATGACCTGTTCCATCAGTTCCCATTTTAGGAATTGATAATCCACCAGTAGCAACAATTATTTTATTAGATGTAAATTTATTATTTTCTTTTGAAACACAAACCCATAAACCATTTTCTTTTTTTATTTCTTCTACAGAAAAATTGTAAATTATTTTTACCCCTAATTTTTCAGCTTTATTTAATAATAAATCTCTAACTTCTTTAGAAGAATCACTTTTAGGAAAAACTTTACCTGTTTCTTTTTCTATATAAGTTTCAATTCCTATTTCTTTATTTAACCACTCTAAGCATTTTTCTAAATCCCACGATTTAAATATATTTTTCATTAGATTTTTTGAAGAAGAAGTAAAATAATCTTCATAAGAAAAAGATTCAGGTAATATATTACATCTACTTCCCCCAGATACTAATATTTTTTTACCAGACATTTCTGTTCTTTCTAGTATTGTTACTTTATTTCCATTTTTTGCTGCAAAAATAGCTGCAACTAAACCTGCTGCTCCAGCTCCTATTATTGTTATTGATTTTGACATTTTTTACTTTTACTTTTTAAAGATAAATATATGACGAATATTTTAAACTACAGATTGCACAGATTTGACAAATTAACTACAAATTATTATTATAAAATATGTAGCTTATACGTTAAATTTGTCTAAATCTGTACTTTAAATTCTTAGTATTTTTATTATAAATTTTCTTCTATTTGCTTTATTTTTTCTAATCTTTCTGAATGTCTGCCATTAGTAAAACGTGTATTAAACCAAACATCTAGTATTTCATAAGCCATTTCTTTTGCAATAAATCTTCCACCCATAGTTATGATATTTGTATCATTATGCTCTCTACTTAATCTTGCTAAAACAGAATCATGGCACAAAACAGCTCTTATTCCTTTTACTTTATTTGCAGTTATAGAAACACCAACACCAGAACCACAAACGATTATTCCTCGCTCATAGTTTTCATTTGCAACTTCATTTGCAACTTTTAAGGCAATATCTGGATAGTCAACTGAATCTGACGAAAAAACACCTATATCTTCAACTTCATATTGATTATGTTTTAACCATATTCCTATATGATTTTTTAATTCATAACCACCATGATCTGCACCTATTATTACTTTCATTTTTATAAAACCTAAAAAATTAACATTAGATTTATAATTATACAAGATTTAGAGCTATTATTTCATAACTTAAAATTATATCATTTGAAAGTATGCTAATTATTTTATAACTAATGTGATTTAGAATATTTTTCTTTTGTTAATAAGGTGTATAATATATATTATATACTTTAATTTTATGATTTATTTGTGTATTCAATGTTTTTAAATAAGAAAATTATTTTTAAAAGAAATGTTTTTTTACTCTTTATGGGTTTAATGACTTCTTGTAATAATAATTTTAATAATACACAAAATAAACTTAATTCAATAAAAACAGGCGAGAGTAAATCTTCTGTAAAAGTAAAAATAAGTTTTTCTGATACTAATTCTTTTTCTACAAAAGCTAATAGAAATGGAACTAATTATTCTGCTTATAATCATGTAAAATTAGTTTTAAGTACTAATTCAGGAGATCCTTATAATAACCCTGCGTTTATTTTTACACCTGTAAGTCCTGCTGTAATTGGTGCAGGAGGTTCACTTTCTATTACAGGACTTGTTCCAAATACAACTTATTATCTTGCTGCTAAAGCTTTTTCAGATGCAGGGGGTACAATAAATGTAACAGAAGGTATTGTTGCTAATGCAACAGAAAGTTTAACCATAAATCAAGATGGAAGTAGTTTTACACTAAATAATGATGTTTTTGATGTTGGCAATTGGAATATTTCATTATCAACAAAAGCGAGTGATGGTGCGGCAGTTGATACAAACCTTTCTCTTATTGATGGAGTTGATAATTTTGGAATAAAAGAACAACTTATTCCAACTATTTCAAGTGGAAATCAACTAACACCAGATATATCAATAAATGAATTAGGAAAAGGTGGTGTTGTTTGGCGTGAAACATCTTCACCTAATGAAATTCATTTTAGTGCTATAAATGATTATTCACCTAGTGGTATAGAACAAAGAGTTGAAGCAAATGCTGCATCTACACTTTTATCACCAACAATTGGGTTAAATGACTTTGGAAATGGAGGCGTTTTTTGGAATGTTTCAGCCTCAAATCCATCTATAAAATACACTCATATTCAAAATTATGAAATAAATCCATTATTTAAAGACTTAGCAACTCCAGGAACACCCATAACAACACTTGAAAAACCACGAGTAAAATTTCAGAAAACAGGTAATATTGGTTTATTAGCCTTTCAAAATAGTCCTTCAACTTCTATTTCAGGAGTTGTATTAGATGGTGGGGTAGATAACTTTAAAACAAATATTGGAATGATTTCTTCAAATATAATAGTTAATACATCTCCCGATACACCGACAAATGTTGATTTAAGCACTCCCATAGCTGGTTCTCCGAGTAAAACTTTTGTAGTTTGGGAAAATAAAAATGGTGTTTCAAATAATTCTATAAAAGGAAGAGGTTTAACTAATTTAGTTGGAAGTTCTTTTACCCAAGGAAGCACAGTAAAAATAAGTCAAAGTATTGTAAGTGGAAGTATAGAAAATAACTATAATCCAAGAGTTTCTCTTAATTCTTTAGGTAATGGTTTAGTTGTATGGGAACATAGTGATAGTCTAAATCCTAATACTCATACAAATGAAAAAATATTTGCAAGAAAAATAGAAAATTACAAAGCTGTTGGAATTGAATTTCAAGTTGATAAACTTGCACCAACAGTTAAAAAACAATTAAATCCTTCTGTTTACGTAGATGATAATGGAAATGGAGTAATTGTTTGGGATGATGATAGAAATGGAGCTTTATTTAAATATTTATTTGGTATAAAATTATCTAATTATTATCCTATTGGAGAATCGGCTGTTCAATTTACAGTAAATTCAAGTATAAAAAATTCATCTAATGCCTCACCAAGAATGTCTATTAATTCTCTTGGAAGAGGAATGATTGTTTCAGATTCTGAAACATCAACTGGGGCTCCAGATATTTATGGAACAAGACTGAGGGATTTTTATTCTCAGTAATTTTAACATTCTCGAAAAGAGAGAGCGTATTTATTATTTTATTTTATGGAGGAAAGCAGAAATGCTACAAATGAAAAAGACAATGGGTTTAGTATTAACACTTGCAGTGGTTGCAGGTTGTGCTACAAATGCCCCACAAGTAAATTCAGTTTCTACAACATCAACTAAAGTTGAAGCTGTAAAAGTTACCCCTACTTTTGATTTAGGAAATAAAGATGGAGCAGAATTAAAAGTAAATCTAAAATTTGCTAAAAGTTCTCCTTTCGGAATTAAAGCTTTTAGTGCAAATGGATTTAGTTCAGCAAATATTAATACTGCATCTTTTGTAGTTCTTAAATTACATAAACAAGGCTTTGCAGCTACAGTCCCTGTAACACCATTAGCAACAAGATTTGATGGACCTTCTTTAGTTACACTTGATGGAGGAGCAGCAGCTCCAGTTGCATCTTTAACTGGTTTTGCAAATTCAGGTGCTCTTAATGCACCATTAACATTTAAAGGGCTAAATATAAATTCTAGCTATTCTATTTCTGCAAGAGTTTATTCTCCTGCTATAACAACTGCTGGTTCACCATCAACTATAGCTGTAGCTGATTTAGGTATTGATGTAGCTACTGGTTCTGTAGGTGCACCTTTTGAAAGTGTTGTTACAAAAAATGCAGGTGCTTCATTTCCAAATTTTGGAACATTAGGTCTAAATGTGAATGATTTTATAACAATA
>JBBTGK010000118.1:12852-18726 GCA_038060635.1 Cyanobacteriota bacterium
TGTGTGAAAGGACAATCTCCACCAAGTTTTGTTGCTTCGGCAGCTTCTTCAGGAACTAGATATAGAGTTACAGATGTGGCTGGTCTACCTGCAAATTTTAAAATTGAAAGAGCAGGTGCATCTGCGGCTCCTTTTACTAACCAACAATTCAGTTTATGGAGAAATGTAGTTAGTATAACTGGTACTAATACAGGTTTTGGTGGTGGTACACAAGGTGCTGTTGGTGGGCCAGAAAACTATATTAGTGTTGCTACAGACGGTTCAGCTTCAATTTTGGGAGGAACACCTCCAAATGCATTGAATATGAATATTCAACTTATGCAAGATTTGAATGCTTCTATTTCAGGTAATGTTACAGCTACAGCGGGTGCTACACTAGTTGGTGGAGAAACATTAACATCTCCATAGTATTATAGTATTTTAAAATAATTCAGGGAGAGAAATCTCTCTGAAATAAAAATACAATTATGAAAAAAATAAAAAAATTAAGTTTATTTTTACCAGTTTTTGTTTCATCTTGTTTTGCACCTGCTCCTGTTATAAAAACAGAAAAGCTTGTAAATAATACAAAAACACAAATAAATCAGGTTTATTTGGGAAAAGTAAAAGTAGGCGGAGAAATAAAAGTAGAAATAAAAAGTTTAGGATTCAAAGCTAAAGCGTATAATGATGCTATTTTTCCTAAAACTTTTGTTGACATAAAATCATTTAAAATTTTTATCACTACCAATTTTAATGATCCTCTTGATCCTGCTTCTATGGTAACACCTGTTTTATGGTTTAATAAAGATGTTAATAATACAATTGTAAAAATAAGCGATGTTCCTGATGGAACAAACTATTATGGTGTAATATCAGCTTATGATGATGTTGCAAATAGTACAACTGCAAATAATATAACCGAACCAGATCCTACTATTCAAAGTATTGATAAAAAATGGTCAAGAACTATAAATAAAGTTGATATGATTTCTGGATTTGATGTTTATTCAGATAATTCAGGTTCTTTAAAAGTATCTTTGCAACTAAAATATGGCGTTCAAGCTGCTGTTGACACAGGAATAAAATTATTACCAGGAAACCCATTACCTCCTGGAGGAGAGCAGATTAACTGAGAATAATAATTATGAAAAAAAAATCTAAACTTTTTACATTCCTAACATTACTAAGTATCTCTGCTTATAACTGTGCATTAGAAGTAAGCAATAACTTTTTTAATTCAGGAACTTTAATAACATCAGTTAATTTTCCAGAAAAAAAAGCTAATTCTTTTAATATAAAATTTATCCCACTTGAAACGGAATCAATTGTAGTAAAAATTGAAGGTGAAGGAATAAAAAAAGAAGAACCTATTTTTTTTCAATTAGATAGAGTTAATAATAAAAAAGTTCTTGAATATATTCCTCAAGGTGATAAAAAAATTAAAGCTCAAGCTTATGATAAAGATGGAATTCTTATTGCAAAAGGAGAAACTTTAGTAAAAATAATTCCTTCACAAATAAATAAAACTGAAATAGAACTTGCTCTTTTTGATAATACAAAAAAAATATCAGATATTGATACAAATGATTCTAAAAAAATTGATTGTATTGTAAAACCAGATATAAAAGATTTACCCTTATCAAGTACAATGGAAAAATCAATAATAGATTCTGGATGTAAAATAGAGTTACCAGATGAAAAAAATAATAATATAAAAGTTATTCCTCAAAAACTTACAAATTATACACCAGGGGCAAATGCAATTGTTTTTGATGTACAACCAAATATGAAAGAAGGTATGACATTTGATGTTTTTGATAAATCAAATGTTTTTGTAGAAAAATTAGTTGTTGGTTCTATAAATGGTAATACTATAAATCTTTTAAAAAATACAACTACTTTAGCAAATTGTCCATGTATTGTTACTTTTAAATCTGATATAGTCTCAAATAATATTAATACAGATCCAACAGTTATTATTCCTCTTAGATACAATATTGATACACCATCAACGGTTATTATTCCCCTTAGATATAATATTGGAGTAACATCAAAAATTACAAATTATACTTCTGGATCAAACACAATTACTTTTGATTCAAAGCCAGATGTACAACCAGGAGCTACATTTGAAGTGTATGATAAATCAAATACTTTTGTAGAAAAATTAATTGCAGGTTCTATAATTGGTAATACTGTAAACCTTTTAAACACTACAACTACCCCAGCAAATTGTCCATGTGTAGCTACTTTTAAACCAAAAATAGTACCAAGTAATATTGATAGCATTCCAAATATTAATGATTCTGGTTCAACAGTTATTATTCCTATTCGATTAATAACAACTTTAGCTTCGAGTTCAACATCATCTTCTTCAAATACTCCTCCACATGTAGGCTCAAAAACAATATCTGCAAATGTTGGTGTTTTAGACGGGCCTCCTGTTGATAATATTCCAATAACTGTAGGGCCTTAAGAGAGGTTTTTATGCAAAATAATATTAAAAAATTTTCTCTAATAAAAAAAAGATATATAGCTCTATTTCTTAGTGTTTTTCTTTTTAATTGTAATTTAGAAAATAAGCAACAAAATAGTTTAGAAAATTCTGCTATATCTTCGGTTAATAAAAATCCTGATATAAAAAAAATATCTAATAGTTTTTATGAAATAAATTTAGGTAAAGAAAACAAAAATGCAAAAGATATTAATTTAAAAGTAAATTTGGGCAATAATTTTGGAACTAAAGCAACTAATTTATCTCAAAGAAAATTGGCAAAAGATGTAAGATCATTAGCTATTTATCTTACTACTAGCAATACATCTAATGCTGTTGACTTACCTCAATATGTTTCAAAAGTTATTGTTGATATAGAACAAAATAGTGATTCAATATATAATTTTAACTTTAAAAACTTAACCCCTGTAGGAAATACAACCTATTACGCAGCCGTAGAAGCTTTTGATAATGTAAATGGAACAGGAAATAATATTACCAAGGTTTTAATTGCGGATCCAACAAAAAGATTTTCTGTTTCTAGCAATTCAGTATTATTAGATGTAACAACTTCTCCTCCTAATATAACATTTTCTTTTAGTTCTGGGACATCATTAAATGTTAATGTTGAATTATCTGCTAATGATAGCAAAAATACAATATATCCTATTCATAGAGAGAGCTATAATACACTTAAAAACTTAGATTTATCAACTGATAGTGAAGGAAATGGCTTTATATTTTGGCAAAATACAATTGCTAACCAAAGAACTATTCAATATGCAAGTATAAAAGAATTTTTACCAAGTACTTTACCAAATTCACCTACAATTCCTATAAATGTAGCTATTACTCAACCTCTTGTAACTAATAATTTAGACTTTTTATCATTAGCTTATGCTCCATCAAAAGGAAAAGGAGTTCTTGTTTTTACTTCAAGTGGGGGAACAAAAGATATAAGCTCAAGAACAATTGGTAATATTACAGCAGGAGTTCCAGATACATCAGAAACATCTGTAGTTTCTCTTTTAGGGACTCAAACATCAGATGCACCACATGTTTTTATGAATGCGGATGGAAATGGATTAATTGCCTTTCATTCAAATAAAAGTTCCCCTATTTTAAGTGATGCTGGTACTACAGCGAATACAAGTATTTTTGCGGTAAAAATGTCAAATTATCTACCTCAGGCAGGTCAAGCTAATTTTATTCCATTATTTTCTAATACGACAAGAGTAAAAGAAAATCCAAGATTAGCATTAAATGATAGTGGAAATGGTTTTGTTACTTGGCAAGAAGTTTTTGTAGCAAATTATGATGTTTTTATGGTTCCTATTAATAAATATGATCAAGAAGTTTTTAATGGTACTGGAAATATAACAATAAACTCTGGAGTTAACTTAGTTGGTTCTGGAGGAAATAAATTTAAACAAGAACTACAAGTAGGAGGGAGAATTATTGCCTCTGGTAATGAATATTTTGTTACTGCTATAACAAATGATACAACTGCAAGTGTATCTTCTGGACCAAATATTGGAGCAGGAGTTACTTTTAAAATAAAAGGAGGCCGAACTATTATTACTCCAACAATTTCAACCCTTAATACTGGTGCATCTACAGTTGTTTTTAGTTCTCCTCCAAATCTTAAACCAGGAATGAGATTCTATGTTTTTGATAATTCAAATAATCTTATTGAATCATTAATTACCTTGTCTGTAGCTGGTAATACTGCAACTCTTTTAAGAAATACTACAGGAACATTTACCTGCCCTTGCACTGCTGCATACAAAGGTGAGATGATGTTAAATATTGATTCTCCAAATACAACTGATAGTAAATATCCTAATATAAAAATGGATAATTCTGGAAGAGGTGTCGTTGTATGGAAAGATAGTAACCCTAATGGAGGCTCTGGTCATAGTATAAGAATGAGAAATTTTAATATTACCACAACGCCATCTTTTAATTCTGGTAATATAGATTTAAGTGCTACTGAATTTTTTCCTCAAAATTTTGATAGTACGTCTGGTGTTTTAGGTGTTCAATCAGATAATAGAGTTCCTGCCCTTACATTAAATAATAAAGGTGAAGGCTTGAGTGCTTGGTTTACATTAAATGGAGGTGCTGCTGAATCAATATTCTTTAGAGCTTTTCAAAATTTTGGAGCAACTCAACTTGGAGGAAGTGAAACAAAATTAACTACTGCAACCACAAAAAAACAATATTTCCCTCTTTTATCATTGAATAATGATGGCAATGGAATGCTTGGTTATATTGATACAGATACAAATGGATTTATTGATGATAAAATTAGCATAAGAAATTTTAAAAATTTTGTTGAATACTAGCCCATAAAAAATGAAAAAAATATTTATTGCTATTTTTTTAGCTTTTATTATTACTTCTTGTCAAAGTCCTAAAAATATTTTAAATATAAAAGTACCAGTTAATCAAATAATAGATTTTAAAGAAGTTTCTAATATTCGTTTCAATGGTGAAAATAAAATAGTTATCATGTTTATTACTTCTCAAAAAGAAGCTGATTTGGTTAATAATTTTATTTCTGGTAATAGTAAAAAAGCAGTAGATGAATTTGAAAAACTAAAAAATGATTTTGATATAAATACTCTTTTTAATCTTGCAGGAGCTTATTACATAGATAAAGAATTAGATAAAGCTTTAGCGTTATATAAAAAAATATTAGCTCAAAAAAAAGATTTTGCGGAAGTATATAATAATATTGGTGTTATTTATGGAGATAAAAGAAATTTTAAAGAAGCTATTGATAATTATAACTTAGCTTTAAAATATAAAAATGATCTTGCCATCGTTCATCATAATATAGGCGTTGAAAATAAAGTAAATAACCTATATGAAACAGCTATAACTAGTTATTCTAAATCTATAGAATTAAACCCTTCTGATGCGAACTCTTACTATAATAGAGCAAATATTTATTATTTAACAGGAAATTTTGATAATGCAATAGATGATTATTCTAAAGCTATAAAACTTGCTCCAGAAAATGCTAAGTTTTTTAATAACAGAGCTATTACAGAAGCTGAAAAAACAACTATTTATGAATCATCAATAAAAGATTATACAAAAGCTATAGAGTTAAAACCTAATTATACGGAAGCTTATTATAATAGAGGAATTGCATATAGTAACCTTACTCTTTTTGATAAGGCTATCGAAGATTTTAATAATGCAATAGCTTTAGAACCAGATTTTGCAGGTGCATATTATTATAGAGGCAATGCTTTTTTTAATAATCAAAAATATGAAGCTGCGATAAAAGATTATAATAAACTTATTCAAATAAAACCAGATTTTTATAAAGCTTATCTTAATAGAGGTTCTGCTAATAGTTTAATGCAAAACTTTGATGATGCTAT
>JBBTGK010000119.1:0-12004 GCA_038060635.1 Cyanobacteriota bacterium
TTTCGCACTAGGGACAGAGAGCTCGACAAGCTCTTTGAAAAGATCGTGGTCCTCTCCGGCGGCGTTTCCGCAGCAGGATCCCGCCTCCTGCTGGTCAAGAAAGTGCTAATTTTAAAATACCTAATAAGGTTTTACCACCTCATGCATCTGCTGTTGGAATTCAACAAGCAAATCAAATACCATCTCCTCCTGCTCCTCTTTCTCAAGAAGAAATAAATTGGGCAATTCAACTTGAAGAAATGGTTCAAAAAAAAGGATATAAACCAACAGATTCAGAAATGGCTAGGTATCAGGATATTGCAAATAGGCTAACTTATTTTCAGCAAAATCCTCAGCAACAAAAACAAAATTTACAACAACCTCAACAAGTTATGGTTGTCAAAAAAAGAAGTGCTTTAAGCTTTGTTTTTAAACTTTTTCTTTTTATAGTTTTTTCTATAATCTTTTTTGCAAAAATGTCAATTGTAGTTTTAGAACCTTCTTATTTTGTTCCTAGAGGAAAAATTTATTTTGTTTTAAAGCCAGAACTTTTTAAAAATATCTATTTTAGAATAAATATGGATAAAGTTTATGATGATAAAATAAAAAGAGGTTTTACTAAAAATGATTTAAATGTCAAAAAAGATCCTAAAAATAGTGATCCTGAATGGTATAAAGATCCTCAGTATTGGGAAGATAATTATTTACTTTCTTTACCATATCCTAATTTCGATTTTATGAATGCAAAATCTGTTTCTAAAAAGTAATTTTTATGTACTACTCACAAAAAGAATATAATATAAAATGCGAATGGGGTTTTAATGGACTTAATTCTCTTTTATCTTACTCAGATATCATCATAATAATCGATATTTTATCTTTTTCAACTTGTATTGATATTGTTATGTCAAAAAATTCTACCGCTTATCCATATAAATATAATGATGAGAGTTCTATTAGTTTTGCAAAATTTATTAATGCTGAATTAGCAAAAAAAAGAAGTAAAAATGAAATATCTTTATCACCTTATTCTTTATTGAATTTAAAAGAAAACTCTAAAATAGTTTTACCTTCTCCAAATGGTTCTGAATTATCATTATCTACAAAAAACAAAACTACTTTTTGTGCTTGTTTTAGGAATTATAAAGCTGTTGCAAAAAAAGCATTAGAATTAGACGAAAATATAACTATTATTTGTGCGGGAGAAAGATGGGGTAATTCTGAACTAAGAGTTTCAATAGAAGATTTAATAGGTGCAGGCGCTGTAATATCGGAGTTATCAGGAACATTATCACCTGAAAGTAAAATTGCTTTAAATTCTTTTAATACTTATAAAAATGATTTATTTTCTATCATAAAAGAATCATCTTCTGGAAAAGAATTAATAGAAAAAGATTTTGAAGATGATGTAAAATTGGCTTGCCAACTAAATGTAAGTAAACATGTTCCTATTTTATCAAAAGAAGGTTTTTATTATAGTTTATGAAAAAAATATTATTAGCTATTTTAATTTTAACTTTTTATACTAGTAATTCTTATGCAATTTCTTTTAATCAAGAAGTATCTAATGCACAAAGTAATTATAAAAAAAATGAATTTGAATCGGCATATAAAAATTATCAAAAAGCACAAGTTAATGAGCCTAAAAATGATTCAATAAAATATAATTTGGCAAATTCTGCATATAAATCTGGTAAATATCCTGAAGCAGAAAATATTTTTAAAAAT
Organism: Cyanobacteriota bacterium; assembly: GCA_038060635.1. Taxonomy (GTDB): domain Bacteria; phylum Cyanobacteriota; class Sericytochromatia; order UBA7694; family JACMQJ01; genus JBBTGK01. The sequence goes on from JBBTGK010000119.1 coordinate 1,708, forward strand.
TTATCAGATGAATCTAATTCTAAAGAAATGAAGCAAAAATCATTATATAATTTAGGAAACACTTTTTATAAACAATCAAAATTAGAAGATGCAATTAAATCTTATGAATCGTCATTAAAATTAGATCCTAATGACATAAAAGCTAAAAAAAATCTTGAAAAAGCTAAAAAAGAACTACAAGAAAAAAAGAAAAATGAAGATGATAGAAAAAAACAAGATAAGCAAGATAATAAAAAGAATAATAGTAAAGATAAAGATAAAAAGACTAAGAATGATCAAGGTGATAAAGACAAGAATAAAAAGGACGATAAATCACCAAAAGGAGATAATGATAAAAAAGACAATAAATCTCCTAATAATGAAAATAAAAAAGATAAACAAGATAAAGATGAAAATAAAAATAGCAATAAGAAACAAGAAAATAAAAATCAGAATATGAAAAAAGAAGAAGCTGAAAAATGGTTAAATACTTTAAATGATAATAATAAAAAAATGGTTTCTGATATGCTAAAGAAAAAAATGATTCAAGCGTATAAATCTCAAAAAGATTGGTAAATTATATATTTTATGTTCCAATATATTTTATTTTATAAACCCTTTCAAGTTTTATCTCAATTTACTTCTGAAGATGGAAAAAAAACGTTAAAAGATTTTATTGATATTCCAGAAATATATTCCGTTGGTAGATTAGATTATGATAGTGAAGGCTTGCTTTTATTAACCAATGATAATAAATTGAAACACAGGTTAACAGACCCAAAATTTGAAAGTAAAAAAACGTATTTAGTTCAAGTTGAAGGAGTACCAAATGAAAATGATTTGGATAAATTAAGAAAAGGTGTTTTTATTCAAGATTATAAAACAAAACCTGCTGAAGTTACTTTTTTAACGAATGAGCCTATTTTACCAGAAAGAAATCCTCCTATACGATTTAGGCAAAGTATTCCTACTTCTTGGTTAGAAATATCAATAATTGAGGGTAAAAATAGACAAGTAAGAAGAATGACTGCAAGTATTAATTATCCTACTTTAAGATTAGTAAGAAACAAAATAAAAGATATTCAAATAGATGATTTGGAAGTTGGTAAATATAGATTTTTGACAAAAAAAGAAATTAGTTTTTTATAGTTAATACTTTTATAAAATCATATTTTTTCATAACTCATCCCCAACCCCTTCTCTTTGCTAAAAGAGAAGGGGAAATACAGAAAAAGGGTTCTCCCTTTCGCAAAGGGAGTTAGAGGGATTCAGAGAGTGAGCAATTAGAAGGAAAAACTTTTCTATCATTGAAAGATTGATTTTATAAGCTTTTATTTCCTATGGTACATTGAGCTGAGAGCGTACTAAACTGTGATTAAAAAAATGTAGAATGTATTAATATATAATACTACTATCTTTTTACTTCTAACTTTTTACTTTTTACTAATTTGGTAATATAATACTATCTGCATTGATACTCTAAAATAAATATGAGTTTTTGTGTAAAAAAAATATATAAAAAAATTAACAAAGGAGTTTTTTTTAAATGAGTTTAGGAATAGAAAAAATAGAAGAACTTTTAGGAAAAGATTCTGGCTTACTTAGTCATAAGTGTGAAGGTATTTCTAAAGATATGCTTCATTTACCTGGTAATGATTTTGTTGACAGAGTTTTTATTCCATCTGATAGACCTGTTAATGTTTTAAGAAACCTTGCTTCAATTTTTGGTCATGGAAGACTTGCAAACACTGGTTATGTTTCAATATTACCTGTAGATCAAGGTATAGAGCATTCAGCAGGAGCATCATTTGCACCAAATCCTATATATTTTGATCCTGAAAATATTGTAAAATTAGCTGTAGAAGGTGGCTGTAATGCTGTTGCTTCAACATTAGGTGTTTTGGGAATGACTGCAAGAAAATATGCACATAAAATCCCTTTTATTTTAAAAATAAATCATAATGAGTTTTTAAGTTATCCAAATGCTTATGACCAAATTATGTTTGCTGATATAAAACAAGCTTATGATATGGGTGCTGTTGCTGTTGGAGCAACAATTTATTTTGGTTCTGAAGAATCAAAAAGACAAATTGTAGAAGTTAGTGAAGCTTTTAGATATGCTCATGAATTAGGTTTAGCTACTATTTTATGGTGTTATACAAGAAATAATGCTTTCAAAAAAGATGGCGTTGACTATCATGTTTCAGCAGATCTTACAGGTCAAGCAAATCATTTAGGTGTAACTATTCAAGCTGATATTATAAAACAAAAATTACCTGAAAATAATGGTGGTTTTAATGCAATTAATTTTGGTAAAACACATAAAGATGTTTATGAAAAATTAACCACACCAAATCCTATTGATCTTACAAGATATCAAGTAGCAAACTGTTTTATGGGTAGAGCTGGGTTAATAAATTCTGGTGGAGCTTCATCAGGTGCAACAGATTTAGCAGAAGCAGTTAGAACAGCTGTTATAAACAAAAGAGCTGGTGGAATGGGAATAATTTCTGGAAGAAAAGCTTTTCAAAGACCTGTAAAAGAAGGTGTTGAAATACTTAATGCTATTCAAGATGTTTATTTATGTGAAAAAGTAACTATCGCTTAGATTTAAATTAAAGTGTTTTTTCTAATATTTTAGGATTAACACTTTTTAAATATTTAATGCTTCTTTTTATATAAATGATTTTAAAAAAGCATTATTTTTTTATCTGAAAAAATATTTTAAAATAAAGAAAAAATATGTTTAATAAAGGTAATATGATTATAAATCATATATAAAATGATTTTACATGAATTTAAGCTTTGAATAAAAACCACATATATGTTAAAATTAAGTAATATTAATCAAAAAACCTAGCGGAGATTATCAATTTCTTTTGACTTTTGATCTAGTTTTTATTCTAATTTTAAGGTTTTAATTATGTTAAAAAAAACTGTAGTATGTGTTACAACATTGAGCCTTGCAATGCCTTGTAATATAACCTTTAAAAGAATAAATATTTCCCAATATGAGTAAAATAAATGAGAATTAAACGATATTTATTATTAGTTACTTTTTTAAGTTTTTTTAGTTGTAATGATAAAAAAATAGAAGAAATAAAACCAATTATAAAAACTAGTGTTGAACCTTCTAAAATAACTCAAAGAGAAGATTCCGTAAATAAATCTCAAATCGCCTATCAAAAAGAATCACCTGTACCAGAAATTGAAGATCCTAAGTATTCTAATTTAAATAAATATTCTATTGATGGTTATTATCTTTGTGAAAGTTTAAAAAACATTAAAGCAAAATTAGATAAACCAATAAATTTAGTTGTAAAAAAAAATGGTTCTGTTGTGTATGTAATGAATGGATTTTATTCAAGAACTCCTCTTTTAGGTAATGAAGAATTTGATTTATATGCTCAAAAATTAAATAAGGAAAGAAAATTAAATGGGGAAAGCCAAGAAATTAATATTGATAAAAGAATAATAAAAAATAGTCCTATTATAAAAATAACTAAAAATAAAGAAATCAGTTTTTTAGAAACAAATAAAAATGAAATTACACAATGTACAAATGATGGTGTTTTAGCAATAGATGAAAAAGATAGTTTATACACTACAAGCCAAGGTAAAATATATAATATATGGGATGAAAAATATGTTGCTTTTGAAAAAAATACTAGTAATTTATGTTCTAAAGAAAATAATAATATTTTAAATCAATATACTTCTTCTTGTGATACATTTTCTCCTTTGGATATCAATAGATTTTATTATGATAACGGCAATTTTTATATACAATCAGGATTAGGTAGTACTTTTTCATCTAAACCTTATGTTTATGATCCAAATAAAGACTCTGGAAAAATAACAAACCAACCTTTTATTTTGTATAGCCCTCCTTATATAACGAGAAAAATATCTAAAAATAATGATATTTTATTTATAAATGCAGTTTCTTCCGATAATAAATTTGAATTTACTTTTAGAAATGATAAAGTTTTTTTTATTACAAATGCTGAAAATATTAGTACAAATCCAAAGTTAATTTTAAAAAAAGATACAGCAATAAATGATTTACACTTAAAAGAGCTAATATTAGATAATGAAAATATAGAGTATAAACGTTATTGTAGTTTGGGTTTTGATGATAAAGGAGAACAAATTAATTATTATGAATATTATCATTCAAAATTTGTTGGTAGATTAGCAACAAATAGTAAAAATGAAGTTTATATCTCTGATAAAAAAGGTCATAGAATATGGAAAGCAAATAACCTAAATGATTTATCCTTAATTGCAGGTAGTGGAAAAGCTGGATATAAAGATTCTTTTGGAAAAAATGCCGAGTTTAATTTTCCTACTGCAATGGCTTTTGATGAAAAAGATAATTTGTATGTTGCAGACACAGGAAATAATGCAATAAGAAAAATAACACCAGAAGGCGAAGTAAGTACTTTTTATAAAGAAAAGGATTAATTATGAAAAATTGTATTATTGTAGATTTTAATTGATATATGAGAATTAAATAAATGAAAATTAAACGATATTTATTATTAGTTGCTTTTTTAACTTTTTTTAGTTGTAATGATAAAAAAATAGAAGAAATAAAACCCATTATAAAAAATAGTATTGAACCATCTGTTTTACCATCAAAAAATGTTATTGAAAATCCTAAAATAGAAACAACTATAAAACCCGATTTTACAGGATTAGATGTTTATGGAGAAAATATTTATTGTGAAAAAAGAAGTAATATTAAAATAAAATTAGATAAACCAGTAAATATAGCAGTAAAAAGAGATGGTTCAGAAGTTTATGTTGTAAATGGTAAATGTGGTAGAAAACCTTATTTTTATGATTTACAACCAAATCTATATAATGAGTATTGTCATTATGAACCTGATTATACTTATATCTTAGATGATAGTAAAAAAACTGAATATACATACACTTTAGTAAGAAAAGATAATCCAAATAAAAAAGATAGGAAGTTTGAATATGATATTTATAGTGATACTGTAGAAAATAATCCTATTTATAGAATATCACAAAATAAAACTATTAATTTATTATATGGTGATAATTCAGAAAATATGTATTGTAGTAATGACGGTGTTATAAATATAGATAATTATGATAATTTATATTTTAGTGCTAATAAGAAAATTTTTAAAGTTGTTAATAATAAAGATACAAAAGAAGTTGCAGATTTAGACGAATTAGAAAGAAAAAATGACATAATGTCAGAGAATTCTATATTATCAAATAAATCAATGATAAAAAAAATTTCTGTTAAAGATAGTAATATTTTTTTTAGTGTTGGAAATAATCTAAAACCTAAACGAATTTCTTCAGAAATACCAAAAGCTGAAATTATAAGATCTAGCTATGGATTTAATGATTATTATCATTATGGAGCAGATGATCATGCAAGTTATAATAATTTTATTAATCATAATAATATATTAAGATCTGTTGGTGTAATTGAAAATCAATCTTCACTTAGATATATAGCTAATTTATTTTCATACGAGAAACTACCACCATTTATTTTTGAAATAAAAGATAATTTTTTAATTTCAAACGAAATTATGCCAAGTATTAATGATCCGAAAACAATTGAAAGTAATATAGATCTAATAAAAATGTCTTATCTAAGTAATTATAATAACATATCAATTGATAGAAAAATTTTATTACCTTATTCTAGTTGGAGAGAGTATATCTATAAAAATGAAAAAGGCGAAATAGCTATTAGTTCAGGTTTTGATAATCTATATTCAAATTTTTCCGATATAAAAATAAATTCAAAAGGTGAAATGTTTTTAAATGAAATAATGAAAAATAGAATATGGAAAGTAGATAATGATAATAAAATAACAATATTTATTGGAACTTGGGACGGTAAAATTGGCTATAAAGACGGAAAAAGTAATGAAGCTTTATTTAATCATCCTTCAGGAATGGCTTTTGATGGACAAGATAACTTATATGTAGCAGATACAGGAAATAACGCAATACGAAAAATAACACCAGATGGTGAAGTTAGTACTTTTTATAAAGAAAAGGATTAATTATAAATCATAGATTATGAATTATTAAAAATAAAAGAGCGTATAGAAATAGGCAACTACACCATATTTTAAGCTTAATTTAATGGCATTTTGCCAATACTCTGGGATTTATTTTAGATTATTCCAAAAAGATAGGGTATAAAAAATAATTTTATACCCTAATTTATCATAGTTAGATAACTATATTCTTTTTATCTCATTTAACCCATTTTGAAGAGTTTTATAAATATCTTCCCAATATTGCCCAGCTTTTGCTGAACTTACTGTTGTATCTACGATTAATTTAACCATTTGATTATCTGTATTACCAATAACTTCCATAGCTGCATAACCAAGTTTTGCACCTTCTTCATAACTCTTTGTATTACTCATTATCGAGCTGATTAAATTACAAGTTTCTGTAGGGTTATTAGGTCTTTCTTCAGATATATTTTTTAAAGTAGCTGCTGTTGCCTTAAAACAAGTTTCATAATACATTCCACCTTTAGCCATTGCTAAACCTACTCTTGCAATATAAACATTCTCACTTGCTAATTTTTCAAGAATAGTTAAAGACATTTTATAACCACTCTCATAAGATTGCGCTCCGTTCATAGAGTTTAAAGCAATTCTTGAAATTGCAACAATACTTTTTTGATCAATTGAGTTTTTTAAATCTGGTGCTGTAAATGATATTTGTAACGATTCAGCTTTTTTAACTTCACCTTTTGATTTTTTATTTATTAATTTACTTTCAGAATTTTTTGTTTCTTTTGTATCTTTTTTATTAAAATTCAAAGTAATTTTTTTTGCTGATTGAACTTCAGTTACGTCATTTGATACTTGATTTAAACTACTTAAGTTTTCTTGAGAACTACAACTAGTAACAAATAAAACTAAAACTAGTAATGACAATTTTTTCATAATTTGATTTTTCCTTTATAAAATATTAAATTTAAAAATTCTTTAATTCGGTAAGAGTATTTTGAAGGGTTTTATAAATATCTTCCCAATACATACCTTGTTTAGCTGCTGTAACAGATGTATTAACTAAAAATCTTACATTTTCATTATCAGAACTTCCAATAATTTCCATAGCTGCATAACCAAGTTTTGCTCCCTCTTCATAACTTTTTGTATTAGACATAATTTTTGAAATTAGGTTACAAGTTTCAGCTACACTTACAGGTCTTTCTGATGCTATATTTTCTAGAGCTGCGGCAGTTACTTTAAAGCAAGTTTCATAATACATTCCAGATTTAGCCATTGCTAAGCCTATTTTTGCAATATAAATATTTTCACTTGCTAATTTTTCAAGAACAACTAATGATGTTTTATATCCACTCTCATAAGATTGTGCTGAGTTCATAGAGTTTAAAGCTATTCTAGAAATTTGAACAACTGAAGTAGGATCAAGATTGTTTTTTCCTGTTGGCGGTGAAAACATTATTTCAAGTGGTGCAGGTTTCTTTACATCACCTTTTGATTTTTTATTTGTCAATTTACTTTCTGATTTTTTAGTTTCAGGTGTTTTCAATTTATCTAATGATAATTGAATTTTTTTTACAGATTGTGCTTGAGTTTGATTGTTATTATCTAGTGTTGAGTTAGATAAATCTGTTTGTTGTGAAGAACAACTTGCTAGAATCAGACTAGAACACATAATAGAACTTAAAAGGACTTTTTTTAACATAATTACTAAACCTTTAATATTATAAATTTTCTGTTTAAATTTTTGTCAATTTCTAATATTATAGTATTTTTTATTATAAAGTTGCTTAGAAAATAAAAAAATGCTTTACAAAAAAAGTATCTTGTACTATGATATTAATATCTTAATATTTTAACGGAGGTGCCCAGAAGATGAAAATAGATATATCATCAATTTTATTGAGCACCCATTCAAAGTAGTTCCAACAAATTTTACAATAAGAAAAAATACTCCTTTGAGCGAATGCTCAAAAAAATCAGGGTTCTTTAGTTATGTTTCCCAAGGAGTAAATTCAATGTTTAAAGGTTTAGTTATTAATTCTCAAAAAAACAAGTTTAGAGTAAAAACATCATCAAATATTTTTTTGTGTGATGTAAAAGGTTCTCTTATTAAAAAAAATCAGAATATCAAAAATTTTTTAGTAGTAGGAGATGAAGTTATTTTTGAACAAATAGATAATGAAAGAGGTGTTATTTATGAAATTGAAAAAAGAAAATCAGAATTTTATAGGAAAGGTATAGGATCTGATTCAAAACAAAAGCAAATAATTGCAAGTAATGTTGATCAAGGAATTATTATCGCTTCTATAAGAAATCCTACTTATAAGGCAAATCTTATTGATAGATATGTAGTTGCATTAAAAACAGGAAATATTGAACCAATTGTATGCTTTAACAAAATAGATCTTGATAACTATTCAAAAATTCAAGAAGATATCGAAAATTATCTAAAAAAAGGTATAAAAGTTGTTGTTACAAGTACTTTTACTAAAGAAGGAATAGATGAATTAAAAATGTTATTAAAAAATAAAATATCTGTTTTTTCTGGTGTTTCTGGTGCAGGTAAATCATCTTTAATAAATGCTATTATTGGAGAAAATACGGCTGTTACATCTGAAGTTAGTTCTTATGTAGATAAAGGTAAACATACCACAACATCTTCCACAATATATGAGTTGGAAAATGGAGGAATGATTATTGATACTCCAGGAATGAAAGAGTTTGGACTTTTTGAAACTGAGGCTAAGGATAATTTTATAGAAGATTCTTTTTCTGATATTTTAGAAATTGCAAAAAATTGTAGATATAGGAACTGTAATCATATAAAAGAACCTAATTGTGCAATAAAAGAAGCTTTAGAAAATGGAGAGATTTCTGAAAGAAATGTTAAAAGTTATTTAAAGTTAAAAAACAGCGAAAAAAGTTGGAACGGTATTGCAAGACCTAGAAATAATGGAATTATACAAAAAGAATTGGATATTTCAGATATTTTGAATGATTAAATAAAAATTTTTGTAGAGACGTTGCAGTAAAGACGTTTTATAAAACGTCTCTACAAATAAAAAAATAAAAATTAGAGAAATAAAAAAGGAAAATATATTATGATTGAAACACATAAATTGGCAGAAAGAGCTTTTATTGTAGGAGTAAAATTACAAGAAAACTCTAAAGAAGAAGTAGAAGAATCTCTTAGTGAATTAGCTTCATTAGTAGATACAGCTGGAGCCGTAGTTGTAAACTCTTTTATTCAAGCCAGACATGGATTAGATTCGGCTTTTTATATTGGTAAAGGTAAAGTTCAAGAATTAAAAGCTTATGCAGAAGCTGAAAAAATTGATACTATTATTTTTGATACTGAATTATCTCCAAGTCAAATAAAAAATTTGGAAAGAGAAATTGGTAAAAAAATACTTGATAGAAGTTGGATAATTCTTGATATTTTTGCTAGTAGAGCAAAAACTAGAGAAGCAAAAACTCAGGTAGAACTAGCTCAACTTAATTATTTTATGCCAAGATTAACAAGACAATGGACTCACCTTTCAAGACAAGCAGGTGGTGGTGGAGTAGGAACAAAAGGGCCTGGAGAAACTCAACTTGAAACAGATAAAAGGTTAATTAGAACTAGAATACAAAAACTTGAGTCTGAGCTTGAAGTAATTGGAAAACAAAGAGAATTTAGAAGAAGAAGTAGAAAAGACGAGTTTAAAGTTAGTTTAGTTGGCTATACTAACGTAGGCAAATCAACTCTTATGAATAAGCTTTGTAATGCAGGTCTTTTGGCAGAAAATAGACTTTTTGCAACTTTAGATTCAACTACTAGAATAATAGAATTAGAAAATAAAAAGAAGTTTTTATTGAGTGATACAGTTGGTTTTATTAAAAAATTACCTCATAATTTAGTTGCTTCTTTTAGAAGTACATTAGAAGAAGTTAATGATTCAGATTTATTACTTCATGTAATTGATATAAGTCATTCTAATTATAAGGAACAAATAGCTACAGTAGAAAAAGTTTTAAATGAGCTTGGTTCTGAACACAAAAAGGTTATTTATGTTTTTAATAAATCAGATAATCTAACTTCAGAGTCATTTGAAGATAAAAGTGATGATAAATATAAAGACAATTCTTTTTTTATTTCAGCTCAAACAGGTTTAAATATTGATAAATTATTGGCTAGAATAATAGAAATAATGGAATCAGAATATCAAACCGAAGTTTTAGATATTGATATAAAAGATTCAAAAATAATCTCAACTATTCATTCTATGTCAGAAGTTTTAGAG
>JBBTGK010000120.1:0-3504 GCA_038060635.1 Cyanobacteriota bacterium
CTAATGTAGGCGTAATTTTATCAGGAAGTGAAATGAGATTGGATATAGATATTAATAGAGTTCATTTGTTCGATCCAATTACTGAAAAATTAGTATTAAGTACACAAAAATTTGTTCAGAAGGATTAGGATTGAGAATTAATTAATATTCTTGAAATAGCGATACATGCAGGGATTTGATAAATCAAATCCTTTAATAGGTTAAGGAATTTATTTAATTCAGGATCATAAAATAGGAAAATATGACAATAGAAGCAAAAAATCTGCTTAAGATTTATGGTAGAAGAAAAGTAGTTAACGATGTAAGTATAAGAGTTGAAAGAGGTGAAGTTGTAGGGCTTTTAGGTCCAAATGGGGCTGGAAAAACAACTTCTTTCTATATGGTCGTAGGCTTAGTAAAACCTAATAAAGGGGCTGTTTTTCTTGATAATAAAAATATTTCCAAATTTCCAATGTATAAAAGAGCTAGATTGGGATTAGGGTATTTACCTCAGGAAGCATCTATATTTAGAAAACTTTCCGTTGAAAATAATATAATTGCTATTTGGCAACTTAGAGGAGTTCCTATATTATCTTTAAAAGAAAAAATAGAGATTGTAATAAGAAAATCTGAAAGAAGCTGGTGGAGAAGACCTTATTATGAACATTTATACGATAATATTTTAAATAATAAACCTATATCAGAAAATCAAAAAAGAGATTTAGAACAATTTGGAGATTTAGAATTACCTAAAATAGCAGAAGAAAAAAAATCTTTTTTTGCTCGTCTTTTTTCTTTCAAGAAAAAGCCAACTGATGAAAGTAATAAAATATATTGGATTTCTAAAATAATAGAAAAATTGGATATTGATTTTAATTTAATAAAAGATAATGCCCTTAATTTTGTTGTTGAATATAATAAATTTTATAAATTAGGAAGAAAAAAGAAATTAGAAGAATTTTTAGATCTTGCTTGGAAAACTAAAAGAGATGAAATTATCAATAAATTAAAAGAAACTATTGATAAAGATGAAAAAATAGAATTAATAAAAAAAATACCACAATATTTAGATTTTGAAGACGATTTTATTTTAAATGAAATAGAAAAAGGTGAAACTGAATTCACATCAAATAATCATTTTATTGAATATGTACATAATTTAGAAAAAATTTATTGGAATCAAAGAAAGAATATCATTGATGAAAAAGCTGAAGACTTAAAAAAAATGAATATTCTTAAAAAATCTAAATTAATAGAAGATATATCTGTTTTTTTAAGAGAAAATAATTTTAAAGAAAAAGAAATTCAAGATTGCATTGATACAATAAATTGGAGTAAAAAACAATCCGAACATTTTCAATTAGAAGATATTTTAGATGAGTTTAATATTTCTCATATAAGACATTCAAAAGGAGCTGATCTTTCTGGTGGAGAAAGAAGAAGAGTTGAAATAGCAAGAGCTGTAGCCAATAAACCTTCTTTTTTACTTTTAGATGAACCTTTTGCAGGAATTGATCCTATAGCTGTTGCTGGAATAAAATCAATGATTGATTTACTTAAAAATAGAAATATTGGTGTTTTGATAACAGATCATAATGTAAGAGAAACCTTAAAAATAATTGACAGAGGTTATATACTTAGTGATGGGAAAGTACTTGTTGAAGGAACAAAAGAAGAATTAGCCAATAGTGAAGTGGCTAGAAAACATTATTTAGGTGAAGATTTTTCTTTGGATTAATTAATTTGATCTTGATATTTAGAAGAAAAAAAACTTACTCAATAAAAATTAACAAGAACAAAAATGAACTATTAACACAAAACGGGTTAAAAACTTATAAAATTATATGTTGATTTTTGGGTTTTGGTGTTATGAGTTTACTTGAAGAAATAAATAAAAGAAGAACATTTGCAATAATTTCGCATCCGGATGCTGGAAAAACTACTTTAACAGAAAAGTTCCTTTTGTACGGAGGAGCTTTACAAGAAGCTGGAGCTGTAAGAGCAAGAAAAAATCAACGTTCTGCAACATCTGACTGGATGGAAATGGAGAAAAAAAGAGGTATTTCAATTACATCTACTGTTTTACAATTTGAGTATTCTGGTTATAAAATAAACCTTTTAGATACCCCTGGTCACCAAGACTTTTCAGAAGATACATACAGAATTCTAACTGCCGTTGATGCTGTTGTAATGGTTATTGATGCTGCAAAAGGTATTGAAGCTCAAACAAAAAAATTATTTGAAGTCTGTAGTAAAAGAAAAGTACCTATTTTTACTTTTATAAATAAAATGGATAGACCAACAAGAGAACCGATTGATTTACTTGATGAAATAGAAAGTGTTTTACAAATTGGAACTTATCCTGTAAATTGGCCAATAGGAACAGGATTAGATTTTAGTGGAGTTTATGATCGTTTAAAAAAAGAAGTTCATCTTTTTGAAAAAACAACTGGTGGAGCATATAAATCGGCTGAATCAATTGGAAATTTGGATGATGAGATAATAAAAAATAGACTTAGTCCAGAACTTCATAAAACTATGAAGGAAGAAATCGAAATGATTGATATTGCAGGCGAAAAATTTGATGCTGATAAAGTAGAAAAAGGTCAAATAACACCAGTATTTTTTGGTAGTGCAATGAATAATTTTGGAGTTGAATTATTATTAAATGGTTTTTTAAATTACTCTTTACCTCCAAAAGGAATGGATAGTACAAAAGGTATAATACAACCAGAAAATCCAGCTTTTTCAGGTTTTATATTCAAAATACAAGCCAATATGGATCCAAAACATAGAGATAGAATTGCATTTTTAAGAATATGTTCTGGGAAATTTACTAGAAATATTTTTGCTACCAATTCAAGAACAGGTAAAAAAATAAGATTATCTAACGCACATTCTGTTTTTGGACAGCAAAGAGAAACTATTGATGAAGCTTATGCAGGTGATATTGTTGGTTTAATTGCTAGTTCTGCATTTCAAATAGGTGATACTTTAACAGAAGATGATAAAATTATTTTTGATAAAATACCTCAATTTGCACCAGAACATTTTATTACTTTAGTAAATCCAAATACATCTGATTATAAAAAATTTAGAGATGGTTTAACTCAACTTTTAGAAGAAGGTGTTGTTCAAGCGTTTGATCTTAATAGACCTTATGAAGGAACAACTGTATTAGGTGCTGTAGGCCCACTACAATTTGAAGTGGTTCAATATAGATTAAAAAGTGAATACAATGCAGAATCAAGAATAGAAGCAACTAACTGGTCTGTACTCCGTTGGGTTGAGCCTAGTTTTGATGTATCACTTCTTTTACCTCCATTATTACCAGTTGGAGCAGCAACAGCATTAGATAAAAATGGAAATACTACGATTTTATTTACTAGTGAATGGTCTTTAAACTATTTTACAGAAAAAAATCCTAAAATACTTTTATCTGATATGCCTTTTAGGAATTTTTAGGATCTAAGAGGGTGTAAAGTTTTACACCACGACAGTAAGATTCGATAAATTAGAGACTAT
>JBBTGK010000120.1:3604-11822 GCA_038060635.1 Cyanobacteriota bacterium
ATCAATTGATTTTTTGGATTTTTTTCTTTTGTTAGGGCATAAAACTTTACGCCAAACCCACTAACATCCTCTTTTTATTATTTTTTGAGGACAAAGAGGGTGTAAAGTTTTACACCACGACAGTAAGATTCGATAAATTAGAGACTATTTTTTTAAAGAACTTTTGATTTTTTTTCTAAATCAATTGATTTTTTGGATTTTTTTCTTTTGTTAGGGCATAAAACTTTACGCCAAGCCCACTAACACTAAGTATCATTTTTTATCTCAAAATTATTAATTTCTTTAATACTTTTAAATTTATATTTTTCAAATTGCCCTTTTTCATTTTCCTTATCCAAAAACCATATCATAGGATTTTCTTTTATATATTTCCTAATATTATTTAAGGCTTTTTCATTTCTGATAATATGCTCATAATAATTTCTTTGCCATTGAAAAAACGCGTGGTTATTTTTTTTAGAATCTGAAGTTACAGAAGCTTTATATGCTCTAATTATAGATGAAATTGTATTTTTTTTAGGTGCTAATTTTGAAAAATACTCATTTTTTTCTTTTTCGTATGTTTCTTCTTTTGTTAGTTCATAAAACCTTACTCCAAACCCATTAACATCACAATTAACAACAATTGGATTTTTTTCTTCAAAATCATTTAAAAAAATTACACAATGAACATGATTAGGCATAATTATAAATTCATCTAAAATTACATTTACAAAATGATTAGTAATTTCTAAACAATTATTATGAGCTATTTTCCCAATTTCAGATAAAATCATTTCTCCATTAATAATTTCACCAAAAAAATTTTCTCTATTTTTTGTTACTAATGTTATAAAATAAGCACCATTAGAAGAATAATCATAATTTTTTAAACGAATTGATCTTCTATGATGTTTTTCAGGGTTATAATAATTCATATTATACAAATATACATTAATTTAAAATCATAATTAATAATTTATTATTTTATTAACAAGGGCTTTTTTTATAGTTTATCATTTTTTATCTCTTAAATCATTTAAATCTAATTTAAATTTTTCAGAAACCGCTCTACTTATTCTAAGAATAGAGTTTACTTGATTATTTTGAGCAAAATGAAAATCACCATCTTGATTTCCAAAACTAATTTTCGATGTATTTTTACCATTTTTTACACTAAAAACAAACCAAGGTTTATCCAAACCATATTTTTTTAAATCTTTTGGGTTATCTTCTACAAAATCAGTGGCTCTTTCATTTTGTAATTTATTTAATAACTCTGAAACTTTAGACATATTGGCTTTTGCTTTATAAGGTGATGATATATTCCAGTAATTCTTTTCTTTTTTTAAAATAAAAGATGTATTTTTGTTTGTTAATTCTATTTCAGTTGTTTTTTCTCTATCAAAATCAAGTATGGTTTTATATCTAAATTCTGCAAAACGTCTATCAACAGAATACATTAATTTAGAATCAACTAAATATATATTAGGATCATTATCTTTCATTACATAAACTTCATTATCAGTAGTACTTTTATTCCCTAGTTTAAAAACTTTATGATCTTTTTTAGTATTTATTTCGTATATAATTTTAGGTTCTTTTAAACCAAAATCTTCTAATTTAGAAATATTTTCTAGTTTTTGTATATAAACTGAATTAAGAAGAGGGTCTAAAACATTAAAAATAGTATTTCCATCAGCAATTGAACTTATTGGATAATTAATAACCCAACTCTCTTTTTCATTAGTAAATTTAGCATCTAATTTTATATTTCTATTTTTATAAATGAAAGAAGTAACATCATTTTCAAGAATAGTAGTTATTTTTTTAGATTCTTCTTGTTTTATTTTAGTATTTTCTTTATTTTTTGAAGAAAAATAATTGTAGCTAATAAGAACAATCAAAATAAATGATAAAATTCCAGTTGTTCTAAAATTCATGCAGATTTTATTCTCCTTCTAATAATTACAAAACTTCCTAAAATAATAACAAATAAAGGTAAACATATTACACAAGCAAATAAAATTAATTTACCTTGAAGTTGATCTAAAATTAAAGGAGCACTTTTTTTATCTTTTGGTTTTATTGCAATTAAGTCTTCTTCTTCAGCTAACCAATTTAATATATTAAGTGCTAAATCCATATTTCCTGATATTCCTATATTTCCATTAGAAATAAAATTAGAATTACCAAAAACAACTACTTGAGCAGTTTTATCTTTTTTTTCATCTTTTTTACTTTCGTTATTTTTGCTAGGAATTGTTGATACTGCTCCAATACTTAAAGGCCCTTTTGTATCTTTTTCATCCAATTTTGATTGATTTTTCTTTAATAATTCTCTATCAGTTTCACCCCAACTATCTGGAGAAGTAAATGCTAAACCTTCTACCAAAATATTATTTTTACCTGTAGAAGATATATCTAAAGAAGATGCTAATGGAAAAAAGTTGCAGCTCTCATTCCTTTGGTTATAGTGTGTTGAGGGTAGTTAGGAATCATAGGAATTAAGAAATCGCCACCCATCATTTTACTAAATTTATCAACTACAATATCATCTCTAACAATAATATTATATTTAGCTACAAAATCCTTTATTTGTTTAGAATCATCGGGATCAATTAGAATAAAAACTCTTCCGCCTTTTTCAATATATTTTTCTAATGCTAACTCTTCTTCTTTCATCATATTTTTTTGTAACCCATCTAAAACAACTATAAAAGCATCGTCCGGAATTTGTTTTTTTTGTAAAATTATAAGCGGTTCAACTTCATAACTTTGTTTAATTAATTCATTTTTTATTGTAGAAATACCATCTTTATTATTATCAGTTAATAATTTTTCTCCATGACCTTGAGTAAAATATATTTTCTTTTTTTGTTCACGAGTAATTTTTATTAAAGTGTTAGTTATTTTTTCTTCATTAATTTCAGTTATTTTTTATTTTTTATCACCATTAAAAAAAATAAGGGTATTATTTACTTGAATATTATATTCTTTTGCTTTTATAGGATTTGTACTAGGGTCAATAGTTTCATACGAAAACATTTTTGATTTTATTCTATATATCTCTAAAATATCATTTATTTTTATTTCAGTAGCTTTATTTGTAAAAGCCATTACTTTAATTGGATTTTTAAGATTATTCAAAACTTTAGTACTTTGTTCTGATAAAGTAAAAATTTTTTCACTAGTGAAATCAAATTGAATTTTTTTATCTACTACAATTATTTGAACAAAAACTAATATAGCAATAAAAATAATAGTCATTAATAGTGAGTTTGCACCATATTTAACGTCTCTTTTTAATAATAAACTTAAAAGATCTTTGCTGTTTAACATTATAAAAATAATAGTTATTAAAAAACCAGAAATTAGCATAATAATTGAAGCTAAATCTGCTTTACCTTGAATGAAAAAACTTGCAAAGCCTGAAAAAATTAAAAATATGCCAAAGAATAAAATCAAATAATTATTTTTTTTCATTTTAACTTCTCCATTTATTTGATTCTAAAGCTCTAAGCGTAAGAAAAATACTTAAAGTGATAAAACTTATAAAATAAACTACATCTGATAAATCTATAATTCCTTTTCCAAAACTCTCAAAATGATTTAGCATTGATAATTGTTTAAAAACCTCTGCAATCGTTCCTTCTGCGGAAGAAAAAGTTCCGACCCAACCCAAAACCCAAAAAATTAATAATATTCCAAATGTAACAATGGCTGATATTATTTGACTTTCTGTAAGAGCAGAAATAAAAGTTCCCATAGAAATAAAAGCAACTCCCATTAAAATAGTGCCTAGATAACCAGTTAAAATCCTTCCTGTATCTGGATGACTATAACTATACATAAAAACACAATAAAAACTTGTCAAACCTACCATCAAAAGAAGAACAGCTGTTGCAGATAATATTTTACCAATAACTAAATCTATATCTTTTATAGGATAAGTTGTTATTAATTCAAATGTGCCTGATTTTTTTTCTTCAGAAAAAAGTCTCATAGTAAGTACTGGTAAAATTAATAACATAACAAAGCTCATATTTCCAAAAAGTTGTCTTATTACTCCATCATTAATATTTATTTTTGCTTCTGGATTATTTTCTAATGCCATTCGCCCATATTCAGCAAAACTCAACATCATTCCAAAGAAAAAATATCCATTTAAAATCAAAAACATAGTAATTACTACATAAGCGATTGGCGAATAAAAATATGATTTAAGTTCTTTTTTTAATATAGCTACAAATCCCATTTTAGTTCCTTATACGAGTTCATAATTTTTTTTAAATATGTATTTCTTGTTTTTCTTCTGTAACAAGTTGTAGAAAAATATCTTCTAAA
Source organism: Cyanobacteriota bacterium (assembly GCA_038060635.1). Taxonomy (GTDB): domain Bacteria; phylum Cyanobacteriota; class Sericytochromatia; order UBA7694; family JACMQJ01; genus JBBTGK01. The sequence goes on from JBBTGK010000120.1 coordinate 7,931, forward strand.
CTTAAATTTTTTTGATACATTTCATATAATCCCCAATCATTTTTTATAATTATTGAAGATATTTCTTTTCTAATATCTCTTTCTTTTGATACTTCAACTACAAAGTCTTTTATATCTGAGTTTCCAGAATACTCAACATTTATAACCCCATTTAAATTTTTTAAAGTATTTTTTATTTCAGTTTCATTTCCATCTATTTTTAAATGTATTTGTAATGATTTACGGAGATTTTTAATTAGATTTTCTGGTTTATCTTCTGCAACAACCTTTCCTTTATTAATAATAACAACTCTTTGGCAAGTTACACTTACTTCTGGCAAAATATGAGTACTTAAAATTACGGTTCTTTCTCCTGCCATATTTTTTATTAATTCTCTAATTTCTATTATTTGTTTTGGATCTAAACCTACTGTTGGTTCATCAAGAACTAAAACTTCAGGATCATTAACGATTGCTTGAGCTAAACCAACTCTTTGTCTATAACCTTTTGAAAGATTTGAAATCATTTTATTAGATACATGCTCTATCCCTGTAGAACTCATTGCTTTAGATACTTTGTTTTTTATTTCTTTAGGCGAAACTTTTTTTGCTTCTGCAACAAATCTAAGATATTCATTTACTGTCATATCTAAATAAAGAGGGCAATTTTCTGGAAGATATCCTAATTTTTCTCTTATTTTCATAGAATCTTTTTGAACATCTAAACCTAAAACTCTTACATTACCTGATGTTGGTGTCATAAAACAGGTAATTATTTTCATAGTGGTACTTTTACCAGCTCCATTTGCTCCTAAAAAACCTAAAATTTCGCCTTTTTGAACATTAAAAGAAACATCATGAAGAACTTTATTACTACCATAATTTTTTGTTAGATTTTCAACTTCAATCATAACTAAACACTACTCAAATATTTTAATTTAATATACTATTTTTTCTAAAAAATACTTTCTAAACACATACTATGCAAATTTCAAAACAATATAGTATATAATTACCATATTTTTTTATTTTGGGAAGACTTGAAATAAAAAAACTAACAAATTTTAATCTTTTATTTTATTAAGAATAGCATGAAACTTTGCTTTAATATCAATACAAAAATTTCCAATAATTTGAAAAATTATTCCTAATAATAATAATAAAAGAACTTTCAATAATAATTTTAGAACTTTTATTTTTTCTAAAACTTAATAAAACTAACCTTATTTTTGAATCAAGGTAAAATATTAAAAATACAAAATTTAATTTCTTTATTTTTGGGAACTTTAAAAGAACTTTTTTTAGGTAATTTAGAAGTATTGAATTTTTATAATATCTAAAATAATTTCATATCATTAGCTTAAACTAAAACATTCATAATAAAATTAGATATTTTTATTGAGGTTTTTTATGAAAAAAATTAATTTTTTATCTTTGACAGTATTTTTTACTATTATTTTTAATAATTTAGCTGCTTTTTCTTGTCAAGATAGAGCCAAATGTCCAAGTGTTAAATCAAATATGCATACTTTTCAAACACTTTTAGAAACTTATTCAGTTGATCATAATGGAAATTATCCTAAAAATGTAGAAGAGTTAAAAAAAGATGCTACAAAAGGAAATAATAAATATTGGAAAGATTTTAAAAACCCTTATACTAACCAAGAAGGTACAACATTTGATCTAAAAATAAAACTAGATAAAAATGATTCTAATATTGTAGAAAAAAATAATTTAATAATAGGTAGTATTTTTTATGAACCTATAAAAAATAATAAAATTATTAATGGTTATAAAATTTATGCAATATGCGAAGGTAATCGTGTAGGAGGTTTTAAAGGTTTTTTGAATGATACTATAAACGGGGTAAAAAGTATATTGTTATTTCCTTTTTCATTTTTTTCTTGTGGTGACCAATATGTAACTTATTTCGGAACTAAAAAAGTTGATTTTATAAAAGATTCCAATACAAATGAATTTTTTATTCTTTCAAATAATTAAAATTAGATACAAGTTTGTTTTTATATGATAAAAGCATTATAAAATATTAATTTCCTGATATAATAAGTCAAATTTATTTTAGAGTATAAGAAATTAATAAAATGAATCCTAAAGTTGATGAATATTTGACTAAAACTAAAAAATGGCAAAAAGAATTAGAAAAATTAAGAATGATTATTCTTGATTGTGATTTAACAGAAGAATTGAAATGGGATGTTCCTTGTTACATGTTTGAAAAAAATAACATAATTTTACTTGGTGCGTTTAAAGAATATTGTGCTCTTAGTTTTTTCAAGGGAGCTTTATTAAAAGATGAGAATGCTATTCTAAGTAAACCAGGCGAAAATACACAGGCTGTAAGAATTATTAGATTTAAAAATATTCAAGAAATAATTGATATAGAAAATATATTAAAAACATATATTTATGAAGCAATTGAAGTTGAAAAATTAGGTTTGAAAGTAACTTTAAAAAAAAATACAGAAATTATATTTATTGAAGAACTTCAAAATAAATTAGATGAAAACCAAGAATTAAAAACTGCTTTTGAAGCATTAACTCCAGGAAGGCAAAGAGCATATAATATGTATTTTTCTGAACCAAAACAATCAAAAACGAGAGAATCAAGAATTGAAAAATCTATTCAAAGAATTATAAATGGAAAAGGATTAAATGATTGTGTTTGTGGTTTATCAAAAAAAATGCCTTCTTGCGATGGATCTCATAAATACATTAACCAAAATTAGATATTAATTCAATTTTAACTTTAATTTTTTTTAATTAATCCATGGCAAGTAATTTTTAAGAGTAAATATAAAACAAATTAACTAACTGTTTAGAATTTAAATATCTAAATTTTCTTTTGAATTTATCTTTATAAAACTTTACAATTAACTAAGGAAAAATTAAGCTGTTCCTAATAGGAATCTAATATAAAAATTATATTATTTGTAATGTGAGGTTTTGAAGAAATCCACAAAAACAAAAAGAGTATATATATAAATTAAGGAAGAACGAAATGAAAAAATTATTAAGTACATTATTAGTTGGATGTTTTGTATTAGGTAGTGCTGCTTTTGCTGAAGATGCTAAAAAAGCTGATGCTAAAAAACCTGAAGCTAAAATGGAAGCTAAAAAAGACGACAAAAAAGTAGAAGCTAAAAAAGATGCTAAAAAACCTGAAGCTAAAATGGAAGCTAAAAAAGATGACAAAAAAGTAGAAGCTAAAAAAGATGCTAAAAAACCTGAAGCTAAAAAAGATGACAAAAAAGTAGCTAAAAAAGAAGCTCCTGTAGCTAAAAAAGCTGCTGCACCTGCTGCTGCTGCTCCTTGGATGTTATCAGGTTCAAAAGGTAGACAAGTTGCTGCTGTTTTTGGTAAAGCAAGTGTTTCTCAATTACAAACATTAGTTGGAGCAAGAGCTGACGGTAAATTCGGTGTTGAAACACGTACAAAAACAAAAGACTTTGTTGTTAAATCAGGTGATGCTGATAAAGCTAAAAAAGTTGGAAGTCTTATCGGAGATAGCGATCTTATGGCTGGTAAAGTAGCTGCTAAAAAAGCTGAAGCTAAAAAACCTGAAGCTAAAAAAGCTGATGCTAAGAAAGATGACAAAAAAGTAGAAGCTAAAAAAGACGCTAAAATGGATAAAAAAGTAGAAGCTAAAAAACCTGAAGCTAAAATGGAAGCTAAAAAAGACGACAAAAAAGCTGATGTTAAAAAAGTTGACGCTACAAAAAAAGTAGAAGCTAAAAAAGAAGAAGCTAAAAAATAGTCTAAACAACTAGAATAATAAAAGTCGTAATGAAAGTTACGGCTTTTTTTTATGTGTATTTTTTCATTCGAGAGTAAATTATATATTTAACCTGAGTTCGACAAATTTATATTCTAGAATATACTGATAAGAGGTAAT